>JARRPY010000130.1:0-18100 GCA_037382425.1 Deltaproteobacteria bacterium | reverse complement strand
TGCGCTCATGGTGGAAGGAATCAGCCTCGCAGGCATGACGGAAACACCGGTGGTGGTGGTATTGGGTCAGCGCCCGGGACCGGCCACCGGCCTCCCCACGAGAACCGCTCAGGGCGATCTTCTGTTCGCCGTTCATGCGGGCCACGGCGAGTTCCCGAAGATGGTCATGGCGCCGTCCGATCCGAAGGCGCTGTTCCATAAAACGGTGCGGGCCTTTAACCTGGCCGACCGGTTTCAGATCCCCGTGATCATATTGACGGACCAATTCCTGGCCGAATCCCAGTTCTCCATAACCGAGATGGGGGTAAACGAAACCCACGCCGAATCTCATATGGTGGATGGGTCTCGGATGTCGACATATAAACGATATGCCCTGACGGAAAATGGCATTTCGCCCAGGTGCATTCCCGGGCAAAGCCGGCAGCTGGTGGGAGCGGACAGCGACGAGCATGATGAATGGGGTCACATCACGGAGGATCTTAAAGAGACCGCTCCGGCCATGGTGGAAAAGCGACGGGCCAAGGCCGATGCATTGAAGGCAGCGGTGGAACCGCCGGAGATGGTCGAGACGGATACGGCGGAGGTGGTTCTGGTGAGTTGGGGATCCTGCCGGGAGGCCGTACGGGAAGCGATCGACCGGCTAAAGGATGACGGCATCCACGCCGGTATGATTCATTTCACCGAACTCTGGCCGCTTCCGGAAATGAAATGGCCGACGGGCAAGTCATACTGGACGGTTGAAGTGAATGCGACCCGGCAGTTGGCGCGTTTGTTGAGGAGCGAATATCCCCTCTCTTTTGAGGGCCATGTGCTCAAATACAACGGCCTGCCGTTTACCGGGGAAGAGATCAGGAGGCAAATCCATGACCCATCACGAGAAAAATGATCAAAAACAGGATTTATTTTCGAACGATGTGGAAATCCAGTGGTGTCCGGGATGCCCCAATTTCAGCATCCTTCAATCGCTTAAGACGGCACTAACGACGCTGGGGAAGCAGCCCCACGAATTGTGCCTTGTTTCGGGAATCGGACAGGCCGCCAAACTCCCTCATTCTCTTAACTGCAATTTCTTCAATGGCCTTCATGGCAGGGCCTTACCGGTGGCCACCGGGATTCAGACGGCCAATCCCGAGTTGACCACTCTGGTGGTGACCGGCGATGGGGACTGCTACGGCGAGGGAGGAAACCATTTTATTCATGCCTTACGCCGAAATCCCAACATCACCATGATGGTTCACAACAATGAGATCTATGCCCTGACCAAGGGTCAGGCCTCGCCCACCACCGAAACAGGGGAACGACGGAGCCTCCAGAAAGAAGGGGTCAAAATCGAGCCACTCAATGCACTGGCCCTGGCCATTCTCCATCGCTGTACCTTCGTGGCCAGGGGCTTTGCCGCAGATCAGGACCACCTCAGCCAGCTCATGGTGTCGGCCATTGAACACCAGGGCCTTTCCTACGTGGATGTGATCCAGCCCTGTATTACGTGGGGAACCCATCCGGTTTCCTGGTATAAAGAGCGCGTCAAGCCGTTGCCGGACGATCATGACCCCGAAAATCAGGAGGCGGCCTTACACATGACCATGAGCGAGGAGGCCCGCTTTTCCGTGGGTATTCTTTACCGGACCGCTCCGAGAGAGGTCTTTGGTTCGGATTTTCGGAAAGACGTGACGGAAAAGCGGGCCTCCTCGCTCATGGTATCGGTGGATCGGACCGTGTCAATGCTCAAGCCGTTTCAACCCGGTATCTAACGTGTCTGCCCGGATTTCAAACACCCGCCCCACAATACGGTTCAGGGTTCGGGGAATGACGGGGATCGGAATGCCGGCGACGAGGGCCGGGATGGGCTGCAGGCTGTGGACACAGGTAGAAGAAAGGAAAACCTACAAATCATCGGGCGACCCGTTGGCGGCTTCTTGCCACAGACGTTGCACCTCCGAAAAAAGATCATCCAACTGGGCCTTTTCCGAACTCCAGTCCGCCGGACACTGTTTTTCGAGGCTGTTGACGCGGTCCTCCAGTTCGGTGACCAATTTATTGATTTTGTGGATGGCTTCCGGCACTTTATCTATATCCGCAGACCTTCTGTCCGCCTGTTTCATGTGCGCGTCGATCCGTGATTTCCACTCTTTGATTTCTTCTCGCATGTTGGAGCAGTAGGTAATGACGTCCATTGAGCCCTCCGTTTCAATATTTATTTTTAATTGGCTTGCCCGGTCGATTGTCGTACCATTAAAAGACGCTTGGGGGATGAGTTGTCTCATTGGATATTATAGCCATCGGAAACCGTCCTGTAAACATTCTAGGTGCATATAAAGGGCGTATATTGAGGCGTTATTTTGGATAAATCAACGGTCAGAATGTTGATGGTCGATGATGATCAGGATGACCATGTGCTTTTTCGGCATACATTGGGTGAAATTCCCAATTTTCGTTTTCGTGTCGATTTCGTGACCTCATATGACCGGGCCCTTGAATGGATGGCCCATCATACATGCGATGTGGTCTTTATCGACTACTCCCTGGGAGAAAAGACCGGTTTGGAGCTCCTGCACGAATTGCACGAAACGGGTTCTGACATTCCGGCGATTATGTTTACCGGTCGGGGAAATCCGGATGTGGATAAGAAGGCCATGCAGGAGGGCGCCGCGGACTATCTGGAGAAGACCGGCCTGACCCCCGATCTGTTGGAGCGAACCATCCGATACGCCCTGGAGAGGCACCGGACACTATCGCTGCTGAGGGAGCGGCGGAAGGAGCTGGAGACGCTTTCGAAGAAGTTGTTAACCATACAGGAAAAAGAACGGGAACGAATTGCCCGGGAACTTCACGACGGCACCGGCTCTACGCTGACCGCAGTAAAATATGCCCTGGAAGAAAAACTCTATTATCAGAACAACGGGGAACCCTCCGGCGGGACCTCCTTAGAAGAACTCATCAGTTGGGTCAAGCAGGCCATGAATGAAGTTCGGGGCACGTGTTCTCAGTTAAGACCGGATTTGCTGAACGACATGGGCCTCTCGACGGCTATAGCGTCGCTTTGTAAAAAGACGGAGAAGGTCTGTGAAGGTTTGAAAATTACCCGTCATGTGGAAATGAATGAGGAAGACGTCAGCGACGAATTGAAAACCGCGGTGTATCGTATTTTGCAGGAGGCCCTGAATAATATTGTGAAACACAGCCGAGCCACCCAAACGGAGATCCAATTGAGCCAGAGTGCGGATGGTGTGCTGCTGTCCATTCGGGATAACGGCACCGGTTTTACCCTTGCGGGTTCAACGAAGGAGGCGACGGAAGAGACTGGAATGGGATTGGCCAGCATGCGGGATCGAACGGAAATCTTCTCCGGCCAATTCGAACTGCGTTCCCGACCCGGCCAGGGGACCGCCATTCGGTGCTTTTGGCCGCACATCGATTCAGGGCCTACGGCGTGAGGGCATCTCAGACATTACTGTTTTACCAGCCCTTTTTCGATGGCATAAGCGGTCAAGGCGGAGGCGCTGTGGCGGTCTAATTTCCGCATCATATTGGCCCGATGTTTTTCAACGGTCTTGACACTGATGCAGAGATATTTCGCAATGTCCTTGTTCTGATACCCCTCGGCCACCAGTTTGAGGACCTCCTTTTCCCTCTGCGTGAGAGAGTCCCAATCGGATTGCGTTTTCAGCGTTCGACTGGCTTCCAAATATCCCTCAAGCACACTATCGGAAATTTCCGGGCTGATATATCGTTTGCCCGAAAGAATGGCCTGCACCGCGCTCATGAGTTCCTCGTGGCTGGCGGACTTGAGACAATACCCATCGGCCCCGGCCTTGAATGCGTCCAGGACGTAGCTGTCGTCATCATGCATGGTCAATGCAAGAATCTTGGTGCCCGGGTATTGCCGTTTTACCTCATAGATGACGGAGAAGCCATCCATCTTGGGCATGTTCAAGTCCAGCAGCACCAGATCCGGCTCCTTGTCCAGGATGCACCGAATCGCACTCTGGCCGTCTCCTGCTTCCCCCACGATTTCCATGTTTCCGGATAAGGTGAGCAACGACCGCAGTCCATGTCTCAAAATGGTGTGGTCTTCAACGAGGACGACGCTGGTCTTCTCTTTTTCCATTTTTATGCACCCGCTTTCATTATCTGTTCGACTTCCTCTGCGCCTTCAGAATAAAATTTTTCTTCGTCCGGGGCCAGGTGTTTCAGAAGCCTCAGGAATTCCCCTGCGTGGACCCGTTCCTCATCGGCGATGTCTTTTAACACATCTACCGCCAATGGATCATCGACGGACTCTGCGAGCTGCATATACAGCTGAATGGCCTCATATTCCGCCGCGATGGAATACCGAATGGCACGGATGAGTTCCTCGCGGGTGAGCTTCCGGTCGCTGGAACGTCCTGCAAATGGAGTTGAAAATTCCGGCATGATGAATCCTCCCTATTTTATTGTGTCATCTGTTCGGCCAGATCGATCAACCGTTCGTGATCATAAAGGCCCTCAATGAGATATTCGGGAATTCCGCTGAGGCCCACCTGTGCCCCTGACAGGGCCCCGGTCAAGGCTGCGCGGGCCATGTTGTTCCCCCCGCCGTTGAGTGCGGACATGACAGCGCCGTAAAAATCATTTTCAAAGCGGCTGGAAAAATAATAGGCGGCCGGCAAAAGAAACCCTAAAGTGCAGGCCAGCCCGAATAGGCGGCAGGCCGATGATGCAGGTTCTATCTGAATTGCCGGGTCCTGGGCCGCTTCATGGGACCAGGACGGCTGGAGTACGGCGTCGGTAAAGGAGACTTCGATCTCGCCGTCGGGAGGAGGCGTAAGGATCACCAGTTGGACCGAGTTTTCCTTGGCCACTTTCATCACCCATTGACGCACCTGCCCCAGGGTATTTTCTTCAATGAGCCCGGCGACAATCAGACCGAAGGCCACCGACTGCCCTGCGATGAATGGATCACGGTGCGTCAACACCACATTGGATCGCAGGGTGTGAATCAGCCTTTCCATATCTCCGGAGTAGCGTGCAGCGAGGACAGGGGCTCGAATGGCGGCCTCGGCGGTGTCCGCGAAACTCCCGGCCTCGGACCACATCATTCCATCCCTTTGACGCGCATGATAGACATCCCGCATGGCATGATCGGTATACCGTCCTCCCTGAGGGGACCCATCCAGTGTCTTAAGAAGCGCATCGAGCCGATCGGTAAAAGCGGACTCCCTGTACTCTTTTGATTCGGCCACGGATTCCAGAAGAAATGTGGTCACCTGTCCGGTTTGAGAATTCTCTCCCGCCTGTAACCCGGCATGGAACCGGTTGGGTTTCGGTGTGGTATAGTTGTCGATCCATTCGCCATAATCCTTCTTGAGTTGATCTAGATCATAATACCAGTGCGGCCCCACGCCGAGGGCGTCCCCGATCAAGGTGCCCATGACGGCGCCCACGGCCTTGTCCTGTCGTGTATCCATTTCATAACTTCCTGTGATGAGGGGCATTCACCCCGGATTAGAGACGATTTTTGCTTAAATCTGTTCCTAGGGTAAATTGAAACTCAACCATCACCAAACCGCCATACCGGGGATACTGTATTTTGCCTGTTTTTTTACCGTATATGGTGATGATCCGGGATCCTCACCTTACGGGTCGGTTTTGCCCTTTGCCAGCCGGGAGATCACCTTCACCGGTTTATCGGAGCTGTCGGTCTTGCTATGGTAAGGCACTGCACCCGCCTTTTTCATCAACCCGGCCTGTTTGTCGGCGTCGTATCCCAACCCGCCGACCTTTTCTCCGTCAACCTTTTTCGATCTCACTTTGGTGTGAATGTAGCACCTCTTTCACATGTGAATCAAGCAGTTCCCCTTGGGAGTCGTGATCCAATAAAATAGGCCTTCTCGGCATCGGGCACGGATTTATCCGCGGAGGGTCTGAATGACGGGGCCTATGGATCATCCCCTCCCGGTGACCGCCTGGGGTCCATTCCCGTACAAAATACAGGATACGCCCTATTTCGATGTTGGGGGTATGCTGTTATGTCAATTCGGTAAGATCGATCGACATGAAGCGTGTAGAGATGAACATTCAGTCCGGAGGGAAAAACCATGTCCGGAGAACGACTCTTGGTCATCGGCGGTAATGCGGCCGGGATGACCGCCGCGGCAAAGGCCAGGCGGCTTTATAACGACTTGAAGATTACCGTATTTGAGCGGACCCCCCACATCTCCTATGCGCCCTGAGGCATTCCCTACTTTATCGGCCGGGTGGTCGATGGGATCGACCCGCTCATTGCCAAGCGCGTGGCGGAATTGAAAGAAGAACAGCACATCGATGTCAACCTGCGGCATGAGGTGAAAGAGATCGATCTGAAGCAGGGGCGGGTGATGGTCCGGGATATTGAGAACTCACGGACGCATCGGGAAGGATTTGACTACCTGATGCTGGCCACCGGCGCGGTGCCGGTCAGGCCCCCGGTTGAGGGAATGGACGCCCAAGGGATTTTCGGGGTGTCCACCCTCCAGAGCGGCCTGGCGCTGAAACAATTCATCCGCGAGACTGACCCCCAAAAAGCCGTGGTCGTGGGCGGCGGCTACATCGGCCTGGAGATGGCGGAGAACCTGGCCTCAATCGGTCTCCAGGTGAGTCTGATCGAGCGGGGATCCGAGGTCATGGGGACCCTGGATCCCCATATGGGTGCACTGGTCTCCAAGGCGCTCATCGACGTGGGGGTGACCCTTTACAGAGACGAAAGCCTCGAGGCGTTTGAGGTGAACAACAATCAGGTCCGGGGCGTCATAACTGGGAAACGAACACTCCCTGCGGATCTGGTGATCCTCGGCATGGGGGTCAGACCCAACACCCACCTGGCCGAGGCGGCAGGGATTGAGTTGGGCACCACCGGTGCGGTGGCAGCGGACGATACCATGAAGACCAGTGCCGAAAACGTATGGACCGGCGGCGATTGTGCCGAGTCCTTTCACCTGGTGAGCAAGAGAAAAGTGAATATCGCTCTGGGGACCGTGGCCAACAAGCACGGCCGGGTGGCGGGAACCAATCTGGCCGGCGGATATGCTGTTTTTACCGGTCTGGTGGGCACGGCGGTGAGCAAAATTTGTGCGGTGGAAGTGGCGCGCACCGGACTTCAGGAAAAGGAGATTCATCAGACGGGTAGAGAATTCGTTTCCGCGGTAATCGAGAGCACCACGCGGGCCAGTTATTATCCGGGGGCCGGTTCCATAACGGTCAAGGTCCTGGCGGAAAAGGGGACCGGGAAATTTCTCGGTGGGCAAATCGTGGGAAAAGAAGGTGCGGCCCGGTGGCCGGGGCCGCCCGTGTGGCCTCTAAGAAGGTGTGAAAACCCAAACCCGTAACAACCCAGGGAATGGAGCTGAGTAATGAAAGTGACTGTAGACGAACTGAAATGCCGCACCGTGGGTCTGTGTGTCAAGGAATGTCCGGACGTGTTTCGATTCCGAGAGGGGAGCAAACGCGCAACAGTGAGGATGGGCCATATCCCGCCGGCCCTGGAAGATTGCTGCCGAAGGGCCGCGGCACTATGCCCCAACCGGGCCGTTAAAATAGACGAAAGATAAGATTTTTGATTCGGAAAGGAGACCATCATGAAAGAGAGAACAGGGCTCATCACATTTCAAGGCGATCCGCTGACATTGCTGGGTGAGGACGTCGGTCCGGGGATGACCGCGCCTGAAGTCAGGCTTATTAACGGGGATCTGGAAACGGTCGGATTACGGGACCAGGGGGAGAAGGTGCTGATCGTGGCATCGGTCCCGTCCTTGGACACCTCGGTCTGCTCCAAGGAGACCAAGCGATTCAACCAGGAGGCCGAGGCCCTGCCCGGAGAGGCCAAACTGAAGGTGGTCAGCATGGACCTGCCGTTTGCTCAACAGCGATGGGCAAAGGAATATGAGGCCACCCATATTGCCTTTTTGTCCGATCACAAAGAGGCCGCCTTCGGTGAGGGTTTCGGGGTGCTCATCAAGGAGTTGCGATTGCTGGCCAGGGCGGTCTTCGTGATGGATGCCGCCGGAAAAATAACCTATATGCAACTCGTCAAAGAGGTCACCGACGAACCGGACTATGATGCGGCACTGGGTGCGGCCAGGGAACTGTTTTGAAAATTCACGGCCCTTCATTTTTTCATGGAATACAGAAGTCTAAACTATAAACAGGAGGTACGCTAGGATGGGCATCACTAAAATACTATGGCCGACCGATTTCTCAGGCAATGCGGAAAAAGCGCTCGAGTATGTCACATCATTGGGAGAGAAGTTGCAGACAGAGGTTCATGTGCTGTATGTGATCGAGGAGCTGGGCTTTCATGAACCTTGGTACGGCGAATTTGACCGTTCACACATCGATGAAATTCATAATTGGGAGCGAAAAACCGCGGAAAAACGCCTCAATGAAGTCTGTGAGAATTATCTAATGGGATGCCCCCTGTTCGTCAAACACATTGCCATCGGTGATCCTGCCCAGGAAATTCTAAAGCTGGCGGATCAGGAAAAAATGGATATGATCGTCATGGCCTCACGCGGGCGCAGGGGGAAGTTCCATTTCGGCAGCGTGGCAGAGAAAGTATTGAAAAACGCCTCCGTACCGGTGGTGACCGTTCCAGTCCCAAAATCATAAATGAGGGCGCCCACACGCCGGAAAATAGGCCGGAATCCCTGTCTTGTGCCTCGGGATTTCCGGCCCCGGGAGCCCCCGTTTGTCTAGAATGACTGGATCAGCGGCAAAGTGCTCCAGGAGACAAAGCTGAGGGAAGAAGGAATCTATGTGCTCGGGATACAACGACGGGACGGCACCTATGTCGGAAATCCAATGGGCGAGACCCGCCTTCAGGAAGGGGACAGTTTGGTCCTCTACGGCAGAATCCGCGCCATCCAGGAATTGGATCGCCGGAAGAGCGGCTATCGAGGCGATCGCGAACACCGGCAGGCGGTGGCGGAACAACAGGAAGTGATCGAGGAAGAGATCAAACAGGACGCCGGCGCGGATAAAGTGCGCATGCCCCCGGATCAAACGGTTTGATTTTCAATGTCTTTCGTATCTCCCCATCAGTTCGGTCTGCTCCAGGACGTGACCCTTCATGGCGGCTTCCACATCCGCCTTGGTGGGCTTTTCGTGGAGGTCCAGCTCGGTGTCCAGGGCATAAAGTTTAAAAAAATACCGGTGTTCCCTGTCCGGCGGACAAGGACCGAAATAGTTCATGTCCCCGCTGGTCCCCACACCCAACCCGCCTGGGGGACGGCTGTCTTCGGGAATGTCGGTGATATCGGTGGGCATGTTAAACACCACCCAATGGTCCCACATGCCGTCTTCCCGAAGGTGCTTGGGAACGTCCGGATCCTCCATGATCAGGACCAGGCTTTCAGCCGATGCCGGCACTTCTGAAATGCGCAAGGGCGGATTGATGTTTTCCCCGTCGCAGGTGTATTTGGATGGAATTTTGCCTTCGTGCTCAAATGCATAACTGATGAGTTTCATGCCCCCCCTCCTTTTTCCTTTTAAAGAGGTGTGCCTGAGAAGAAAGGCGCTTCTTAATAAAGACGACCCCTGCATGAACTTTCTTCCCCGTCGAGATGTATGACTGCCGCTGTTTCCTCTCAGGCACCCTGATCCCTATTAAACCGGGAGTGCGGAAAAGAATAAATGGGTCACTTTATTCTAACGTGAAATAGACTGTAGTTCAGACCCATGGATGACCATAGCCCCATTCCATACTTTCAGAAAGCGCGCGTGTCATCCGGTCTGCCAGCGCAGATTCACCGGCAGACTCACATCCGGAGGTTGCGCAGGCAGGTAAACACTCTGTTGCCCAACAGGCAATGCGCTCCTCCCGGGAACCGGCCCCCGTAGTTTTCCATCGGCAATATCCACATCCATGAAGGAGCCGCAGCTAAAGCATTTCACCGGCCCCCGGTATTCTTGGAATACGGCATGGTTCAAGTGGAGATTTTCGTTGCAGTACAGGCAATTAATCATCATGACAAAGGCCCTCCTTTTTTTATTTTTAAACCATATTACCCGATCCTTCATGGACGTAAATGGGGTCTGAACCCTATTTGGCACCCCTATCCATGGAAGGCTTGCATGGGGCATTACCCCGTAATATGACCAGGCATGGGGAACCCAAACACCGGTGGGCTACACACAAATGGGGTGATCTACAGTCTTTATGGGGCTGAAATACACGCCGTAATCCATTTTCCATGGAAACCGAATCGATTAATTTGAGGAAGATGAGCAGGCACATTTGTCATTGAACCGTCAACCCGGAAAATCATTTGCAACACCAAAAAAAGGAGGATTTGAACATGGCAGACCAACAGCAAGCCAAAAAGGGCGTCAGCGTGATCGCGGGCGTCTTCCTTTGTGTGGTGGGGATCATCTTTTTTGCCCTGGGGTTCACTGTATTCCCTGTCGTCGGCTTCCTGATCGGGGTGGTGGCCATTGTTTGCGCCATCTTTTTCTTCGTGCGCGCCCGAAGGGTGCGTACGTGAGACACGTTTTTTCGAGGCACTCAAGGGAGGCAAAAATGGAAGATGTGAGCAAGATAAACATGCAAAAACTGAAAGCCCTGGTGCTAAAGGGAGCCTCTCCCGGGGAATTGCTCAATGAACTAAATATCGCCGACAGCACGGTATTGAGTGCGGCCCTGCTCGAACTGCTGCGCAGTGAGCAGGAGGCTGATGAAGAGGAAGACGTGGGGAGGGTGGAACATTATGCCATGAACCCCGCATACGAGAAAGACGGCATACACATCACCCCGGACATGTTAAAAGATACCGGATTCAAGGAGGGAGATGAATTCGGGCTCACCGTCGAGGAGGACCGCATTATTTTGGACAAATCATACATTCGTTCGGTGGGACCGCTATGAGCCCGGTATCATAAATTGCCATTTTCGTATTGTTTTACCCTTTCGATATACACGTCATGTCAGTTCCTTGGCAAGGGTGTGAATGCCCTGAATTCTGACTTCCGACTGCCGAATTCCATTTTTAGTGCACGTTGTAGCAGTGCACCTCATATTCCCCTTTTCCCTCCAAAAGGGAGAGGATCAACTCAATGGTGATGGGATCCATACCCAAATGCCATCCCCGCCGGGCCAACTCTCGGTTGATCTCATCCAAGGTAAAATAGCCGCCGTCTGCCACCATGTGAAGAATATCCTCGATGAGATTGGGGATGGCATCAGGATAAAGTCCTTTATCCGACAGCCGCCGCATGAGATGGGGTACGATTTGTTCCGGTGGTATTTGATCGGCTGAAATTACGCGATGACTCATGGTGACCTCTTTTCCGGCTTGATTTAAAAATAGCGGCAACCCTCGGCTGGGATCGGTCCTCACCGGATCTGATCCATTGAAGAACCCTGCCGTAAGCAGTGCGTAATGGGTTCCCTAAACATCTGTAATGGGGTGGGTGCTCATCAGATGCATCTTTCTCAAAACGTCTCGAGGGTTCTCAATCATGAGACAACGGATCGGTTTGGTAAAAGGGGTCAACCCGTGGCCTGAACAGTGGTCGGGGGGAGCTCGGCCTCGGAGAACGGCAGGGCCGCCACGTCCAACCAGTAGCTGCACAAGGTCTTCATGGTCTCCACCAGCGATTGAAAACTGTTGGGTTTGGAGATATAGGTACTGGCCCCCAGGCGATAACTGCTCATAATATCATCTGCGGACGTGGAACTCGTATACACGACCACCGGGATTTGTCGGAGGTTCGGTTCGGACTTCAAGATGGACAGGACTTCTTTGCCGTCTTTGAGAGGCATATTCAGATCCAGAAGGATCAGACTGGGAAGAGCGGATTTGTCATCGAAGAGGTAATCCAACAACTCCTCTCCGTTCGCCACTCGATGGAGTTGAATCTGAGCCCCGCTTTCCTCCAGGGCCGCCCGGGTCAAAAAGAAATCGTCCGGATCGTCGTCCGCCATCAGCATGACCGGATAAACCGTTTGGGGTTTCATCAGTGCTTCTCCTTTTTGGTGTGGGCAGTCCCGTCTGCCGCTGGGGTGGGTGGGGGTTTGGAGCGGGAATGTCCTAAAATATCCGAACAAACGCTGGGACGCGTTGAATAGCTCCGGCCGCCATACCCTTCCCCGGTGGAATAATCGGCGGTCCGTTTGATTAGGTTCCTGAAGGCCAGTACATTCTGTACGCTCTGCTTGAGCCCTGAGACACTCATTCCCTTCAACACCACGTCATCGGCGATCAGGGTCATGGGCTCGGTTTTGAAGGAAGGATCGGCTGTACATACGATCACCGGCAGCTCCGGGTAGGCCGACCGAATGTCATGAAGCACCCGCAGGCCGTTGCGGCCGTACAGCCCGGCTTCCATAACCAGGAGAATCGGCTGATAGGTCTCGATATAGCGCATCACCTGGTCGGTTTCATCCACAGGAATAACCTCGTACCCTTCACCGCCCAATTCATCCCGATACAGCATCTGGATGACTTCGTCGGGGTCCAGCAACAGAATTGTGTTGCTGTGCCATGCCTCGGGATGACGGGTGTATGAAGTAAAGTTCATATGCAGCTCCTTCCTCGGCATTCACGGTGAAACCTGCGTTCCCATAGCATATTACATAATTCCCGGGGTCGGGGTTCTTGGAAGGTCCAGTTTCTCGCCGCTGAGAACGAGTTTGGTGGCGCCGCATCGGAGCTCCCGAATGTCCGAGCATGCATCCTCGAAAACAGCCTCGCCGAATTTCCAGACCTCATTGAGTCCTTTGGTGTCCAGTAAGATTTTGTCGGTGACTTTGGCATAGGTGCCCAACATATTGACCAATTCCAGGGCCGAACTCCCGTCAAAATCGCCGGAGAGTCTCAGGCAGATCTCTCTGTCGTTCCGGGAGTCGGCATGAATTTTGAAATTCGCAGCCATTTAAGGAAGCCTCCTTGTCCAGTTTCTTTTCTTGCTGATGGGGATCTATTTCCCTTGACTTAGAGAATAGAATCAGAAGGAGTCCGTGTCTATCAGGAGATCTCGGATTTTGGGTAAGTTATATCTTAAAATAAGGTGGGGTATACGCCGAGGGGATAAAGGCGGTTTTTTTACACCTCTATCAGATTTTTCTTGATGGCCAGCTTGGTCAGTTCGGCCATGGAGTGAAAATGCAGTTTTTCCAGTATGTTATATTTGTGGGTCTCCACGGTTTTGGGGCTGATGAACAGCCGTTTGCCGATTTGCTTGGGGGTGAGCCCGTCGGCCAGCAGGACGAATATCTCCTTTTCCCGTTTGCTCAGCACGGTGATTCCGTTTTTGATTTCTCGAACGTTCTTGTCCGTTCCCAGTTCCAATTCCAGCAAATGTTCATTGATGAGCTGATGAACCTTATCGCTGTAGAAAGTGGCGCCATCCCGAATTGCCTTGAGGGCCAGGATGAGTTCGGAGATGGGTTCTTCCTTAAGGACGTAGCCGGGGATGCCCATCTCGAATGCATTTACGGCGAAAGCCCGCTCCGCATGCATGGTGAAGATGCAGATTTTGATATCCGTGTCCCAGGACATGATCTCCTCGGCGGCCTCGATTCCTCCGAGCCGGGGCATGGCGATGTCCATGGTGACCACATCCGGACGTCCGGCTTTTACCACCTCCAAAGCCTTCTGCCCGTCGGTGGCCGTCCCGATGCATTCAAAATCGGGTTCATGCTCCAGGGCACCGAGAATACCGTCCATCACCACCTGGTGGTCGTCCACGATAATCACTTGGGTTAGTTCGGCCATAATTTGTGAAGCCCCTCTTAGAAGAACTGTTTGGAAACACTATAACCATAATGCACGAAACTTACCAGAACCCTTCAGAAGGATTACAAGTTGGTAATGTTTCAATTTTTATGGAAAATGGTGAAGCGGGATATTGAAGGGCGGGGCGGGGGCTTCAGGATCTCAGGGTGAGTCCAAAATGATACAATACGAAAAGAAGCTGCGAAATCATACCAATGTTTTAGGAATTGTCAAGAAAGAGCCTTCTTTTTCGAGATTGGTTTTCACGAAAATAAAATGTACCATATCCTAATTGAAAAATCGGAAATGTTGAATTTTAAACCGTCCCGCCTAGAAACGGTGGCACCCCATGTGCGATCAGCCGCAACACCCGCTATCCGATGCCCGGGAAGGCCGGACCAGGGAGGCTCATGGGTTTTCGGGCATGATGAGCCGGGAGACAAGCCCATTGAGCCTCGCCATCATGCGGGGAAGTGGGCTAGAAATCCATGTGGAGAACGGTGTTTGAAGCACCCCGCAGTCCCCTACGCTGGGAGACGGAATCTCACAAATCAAAGGAAAACAAGGCCCCATCCAAAAGGCCTGCTGTCGGTCCGAAGAACGGACAAGGCCAACCCCTTTTTATTTTCATCATTGATATTCACGGTATTAAATGATAAGTCATACTCAATCTTAGATGTGGAGTCTTCGTATGGATAGAATACCGGACATAGCGACATCGTCTCCTTCCTCGGGTATCCAAAAAATTCCCACTCACATTCGTGGGTTGGACGATATCCTCCACGGCGGCCTGCCTGCGGGCCGGGTGACGCTCGTCAATGGGAGCGCGGGTACGGGAAAAACCGTACTGGGGCTGGAATTCCTTTACCGAAACGCGCTGGAAGGGTACCCCGGTCTCTTCATTTCCTTTGAAGAGACCGGTGCGCATATTCGTCAAAACGCCCTCTCCTTTGGTTGGGATTTGAAGGCCCTCGAAAACGCCGGCAAGCTCTTTATGATGGAGGCCGCCCTGGAGCCGGAAATCTTCGTTTCAGGCGGCTTTAATCTCAAGGGCCTTTTGGCGATTTTGGAGGGCAAGGCCAGAGATCTTGGGACCAGGTGGGTCGTCATCGACGCTTTGGACTGCCTCCTGCGCTTCTGGAATGACCCGTTTGAAGAGCAGCAACAAACCGCAGTGCTCTACAGCTGGCTCAGAAAACGGTCCATGACCGCTATTCTCACCGCAAAAAGCCCCAAAACCCCGGCAAAGGCCTCCTGGGCCAATGACCTCGATTTTATGGCGGACTGTGTGATCTATCTGGATCAGCGAGTCAAAGACCAGGTGAATACCAAGCGGCTTCAAATCATCAAATACCGGGGCTCGGGTTATGAGAGCAATGAATGCCCGTTTCTCATCTCCGATGAGGGCATGTTCTTTTATGCCGTTTCAGACATGGTGCTTCATTATGCCGCGGCCGTCACCCGGGCCTCCAGTGGAATCCCATCCTTGGACGATTTATTGGGGGGCGGATACAAACAGGGAAGCTCTATTCTCATTTCAGGGGCGTCCGGGGTGGGCAAGAGCGCCATGGCCTCCGCTTTTGCCCGGTGTGCGGCCGAAAACAAAGAGAAGGTGCTCTATGTGAACTACGAGGAATCACCGGAAGAAATGGTTGCCAATATGAACAGTATGGGCATTGATCTGAGGCCGATCATTGAGAAGGGGTCGCTTAGAATCTTATCCGTTATGCCCGAATCTCTGGGCATCGAGGAGCACCTGTATCAAAAAATGATCGCCATCGACCGGTTTCAACCCGTCCATGTGGTGCTGGACGCTGTTTCCGCATGCAAACGGATCGCCGGTGACCGGGCCGCATTTGATTTTGTCATGCGGCTGGTGTATTTTTGTAAGAGCCGGGGCATCACCATCCTGCTGATCAATCAAGTGGAGAACTTTTTCGGGGACGGTCAGTTGAGCGGGATCGGCGTCTCATCCGTCATCGATACCATTATCGCCCTTCGGTATATGGATGATGACAATGAGACCCGTCGCATCCTCAAGGTGATTAAGTCGCGGGGCGGCCGGCATTCAAATAAATATCATCATTTTCGACTCACGGATCACGGGGTAGCCATCGATCAGGCACCGGACCCCGAAATCTGAGCGGTTTCTGAGCCGTTGAGGGATCATCATGCCGTCCGAAAGCACATCCAATGGGAAACAGTTCCTGTTCCAGCTGTTTGTCGCAGGCCGCGAGCCCCATTCCAAAATGGCCGAAGCCAATCTCAGAGCGCTCTGCGAATCCTTTATGCCCGCCGCCTGCGACATCGAGATTGTGGACGTGCTCAAATCCCATGAAGAGGCCCTCAAAAACCATATATTTCTGACCCCCGCACTGATACGGATTTCCCCTAAGCCCTCGGTCACCATTTACGGGGATTTGAGCGATACGGAAAAGGTGATGGACATCCTGCAATGGGGAGAGGATGCATGACCCCTGAACGCCCCACCTACGAGGAAATGATGGTCAGACTGAATGAAGCGGAATCCGCGCTGGACGCCATCCAAAATGCACGGATCGATGCGGTGGTGGGCAAAGACGGGGTCTATATGCTGCGGCTCCTGGAGATGGAAAAGGCCCTCCATCTGGAGCGATCCCGATTGAGGACCATTCTTGAGCAACTGCCTGAAGGCGTTCTGGTTGCAGAAGCCCCTTCCGGAAAAATCGTGATGGGCAATCAACAGGCGGAAAACATCTGGAGGAAACCGGTTATCCCATCCGCTACGGTCGCCGGGTATCGGCACTACAAAGGCTTTCATCCGGATGGGAGACAATACCGGCCCGATGAGTGGCCCCTGGCCCGGACCATTGCCACCGGGGAGGTGGTGGATCAGGAGGAAATCCAAATCGAGCGAGGAGACGGCTCAAGGAGATGGATTTTCGTCAATTCCATGCCGATCCGGGATAAAAAGGGGTGCGTGGTGTCCGGGGTGGTCACGTTTTTGGACATCACCGAACGAAAGCGGATGGAAAAGTCCCTGGAAGAATCCCGGGATGAGCTGGAGGTGCGGGTTCGGGAACGCACGGCCGAACTCGAACGCCTGACCGTACAATTGCGCAGGCTTAACATGCAGTTGATGATCAATGAGAGCACGGAAAAGGATCGCATTGCCACGCTCTTGCACGACGATGTCCAGCAGTTGCTTGTGGGGGCCAGGATTCAGCTGGAACTCATAACGGATCAGGTTCAGTCTGCTAAACAGGAGACGCTCCGCAAAAGCATCCAGTTGATCAATAGAGCGGTCAGGGTCTCACGAACATTGACCGAAGAGCTCTCGCCAAAGTCCCTCGAACAAGATGAAATGGGCGAAATCATAGGATGGCTGTGCGATTTTATGAAAAAGACCCATGGGTTGACCGTAAGGCCGTATATGGACAATAAAGTCGGCATTTCCGATAAGAATATCCGATTGTTCTTGTACCAGGCCGTTCGCGAACTATTGTTTAACGTAGTTAAGCACGCCGGTGTGCACACCGCTCGGGTGGGCCTGCGCAGGGACGGGAACGTACTGGAGATTTCCGTCTCCGATGACGGAAAAGGATTCCATCCCCCCGATATTGATGGGGACGATCAGGAAAGTAACTTCGGGTTGTTTTCCATGAGGGAGAAGCTGTCGCTGCTTGGGGGCTCACTGGAGGTGGACAGCACGCCGGGCAACGGCACCCGCTGCACCTTGATGGTCCCCTTATGATAACGATCCGCCAACTCGGTCCGGGCAGATCCATGGATCAATCCCGTTCGCCATAGTGATCCCGAACAATTCCCAAATACTTCAATTCCCAAATCCGTAAATTAGTCCCTTTCCAAGACATTCTCCTTAAACGTTTCCCAATACCTGGGCCAGCCGTAGTAGTCATGCAATACCAATTCAAATTCACGGTCCAGCGTGGCCTCCGCGTCGAACTCGGGGCAATTCTTCATATCTTCGCGCATGATATTTGTGCGGATTTGGCGTTCGATAAAATCAATATCCGTTACCGCTTCGGGAATAAGGAGTATCTTGCGTCTTTTGAGCTGATACCATTTGGAGATATCCACGACGAGGTAGCGGACGATCCAATCCGGTACATCCACCATGCACTCATCCAGGTGTCCCACGTCTTCTTCCTCGGCCCGGACAGTGTACCCCCTCAACTCCTTCATGGATCGCAGATGGGTTTTTTCCGGGTCTGTTTCTGCTTCAAACACCTGTGGTTGCGTTTCAGATATGGGATATGGATTGGGTTCTGCTCCCCAGGCGGCCAGGCCCAGCCAATAGGGTCGCCATCCGAAATGGCTGTGGTAGCGTTTCTCATACCTTCGGGACACCGGAGCGTCTTCATCCAACGACG
>JARRPY010000129.1:0-7151 GCA_037382425.1 Deltaproteobacteria bacterium | reverse complement strand
GAAAACTGCCTGTCTAAAATGCGTTAATGCCCGCTACGCACTGGTAGGACACTGGTGCCTTCGAAGCTAACGGTCTGATAGTGGCGAAGGTAATTGTCTCTGCCTTGCATAATAGCCGTTCCACCTGACTCAAAACTAAGGGCATCAACAGAGCCCAACAGTCCAGAAGCCCAGATCCATTCACGTCCGATATCTATAAATTTGGTTATATGGTAACCTTTATTATTTTTTTCTTCAGGATTATATAAGGTTTCCAACTCATCAACAGTCGGCAAACGCCAGTCTTCATACCCACCAACCTTATAATTCTGGATATATTCTTCAAGAGCACCTTCCATGACCCCTTTTCCATCATCCTTTGCCGCCCACATGAGTCTTGTCTTAGTGTCCAGGACTGTCCCATCAGAATAAGCGATAAAATTACCATGACGAGCGATTTCGTTGGGCTTTGAAGGTATCCCATTTTTCGTCGAGTCCGCAGTCCCGGTCTTCGGTGAAGTAACGGTCTTCTTTTCAGCGGACGGGTTGTTGACGCTTCTTACAAGCTTAACAGCACCCATCGATACTTGACGCCGCCCCGGAACATCATAATTCTCAGTAGCGTTTCGACATTCAACTTCACCACTTGTGAAATCCACACTGTAGTTAGAAAGCTGATATCCAAAGCCTTTGACATCCGAAGTCCAAAACGCATTCCCTTCTACATCGAAGACTGAAGCGATATACCGACCCCGCTCATTTTTGGATGCCTTCAAAAGAGAACAGAGTTCTTCCAGCGTCGGGATCCGCCAGTCCTTGTAGCCGAGGTATCCAGTATAGTTCAATTTTGATACGGAATTCTCCGCCCAGAGAAAAGAAGTCTCCGGCAAAAAACATCCTTCCTCCCACATTAAACCTGCAGCTCGATCCGTTATTGTTCCATCGTTATTATGAATGAAGTCGTTTAGAAAAGATCCGCCTTCATTAATTGATTTGGCATAGAAGTTATTCTTTTCAATCATATTCCTGACATCTGAATCGGAGAGATCTTTGGGGGAACTCCGTAGTTTCACACGCCTCACGCTCGGGCGACTTTTCTCCTTTGGTGGTTTAGACGCCAGAAGTAGATTTTCTTTTTCATAGTTTTTCTTTTGAGACTTTAAACGTTCGCCTTCTTCGATTAGCCTTTTCCGTTCCTCTATCAGGGCCTTCAGTTCCTCCAATTCCCGGCGTTCACGCTCAAGCTTGGCACGCTCTTCAGCAAGGCGCAGGCTTTCGGATGTGGTGGAGATTGATGGTGCGGGTTCAGAGGCGACAACAGATCTACCCAGGCTGAAAATAAAGTCGCCACGGTCCAAATCCGGGTTATTAATCTTACCGTACTGGGGGTGTTGTTGCCTGTTGGTGTAATTGACCACCTTATCCGACAGGTACATACCCAATTCGGAACCGGTGATGTAGCCGTCCCCAGTGAGATCGGCATCTCCCTCCAAACCGATCAATAGACACCGTTTGAACATGCTCTGGTCAGGGACTTCTTCATCCTCCCTGCCTGCAGTGATAAATTGTCTCACAGGTAATGTGCTCTTTTCCGTGATGTCGTGTGGGACCGCGCGGACTAATGCAAATAAAGCGCCAGAAAAACAGGAATCGAACAGCATCAGCACATGCTTGGAGCGAATTCTCATAGATGCGGATTCGATTTCCTTCATGCTAACGGCGTGATTGGCAAACCCCATTGGGTTTACCCGAAGGAGTGGGCAATCTTTGGGAATGATGTATCCCATTTTGGTCCCATCAGCCAATGTCTCCGTTTCACCGTGTCCCGCATAATAAAACAGAATCCCCCTATTTTCTTCTCGACCCATAACATAAATCATTTCAGTCAATGCAGTTTTCAACTCGCGGTAAGAAGGGTTGAGGACTAACTTAATCTGAACGCCCATTTTGTCGAGCCTATCCGCGACCTCCATCGCGTCCGCAGCAGCGTTGGGTAGCTTAGGCCAGCGTTCATAATTGCTGACCCCCACCACGAGGGCCTGGTAGTCCTTATAAAGGTAAAGATTTTCACCGTGTTTGGAGACAACGCTGATCCCGCGGGTGGTCGCTGATGAGGAATGTGAAATGAAAAGGGATGTCAACAGGAGTGGCAGAAAAACCAGAATTGACTTCTTCATATAACAACTCCGTCTCATCTTCATAAAAACACCAAGAAATCGCCTTTGGTGGCCGGAAGATAGCCGATGGATATTTTCCGGTCAAGACGTAGATTCCCGCCTATTCTCCTGAAATTCGAGATAGAGAGCCGGTTATAGTGACAGGTTCCATAGGCGAACCAAATTGAAGGTTCCATAAATCCTGCATTCAGTCAAAAAGGGGTATATGGTTCAGGCCTTGGGATCGCCGCTTTTGGCTCCCCTCCTACCGATAGCGTACGATCCCCCTTTGCCGATGAAGGGCAATACCAGGAGCCAGGGAAGCGTGAGGCGCGACGGGTCCCTAAACTGGTTGAGGCCGATGGTCATCCCATCGTGGCCTTGCCGGGGCTGTGCCCGGTAGGTGCCGCACAGCCGATCCCACCACGGGAGATTAAACCCGAAATTGCTGTTGGTTTCAAAAGGGAAGACCGAGTGGTGAACCCGGTGCATATCCGGAGTGACCACCAGCCACCGAAGGGGCCGGTCGATGCCAAAGGGGATAAAGAAGTTGCCGTGGTTGAACATGGCCGTGCCGTTTAAGAGGATCTCAAAGATGATGACGCCCACGGGCGGGGCCCCGAGCACCGCGATGGCGCCGGCCTTGATCCCCAGAGAGATGATGATTTCGAGGGGATGAAAGCGGGTGCCGGTGGTCACGTCATAATCCATGTCCGCATGATGCATCATATGAAGCCGCCACAAAACCGGCACCGCATGGAACATCACGTGCTGCAGGTAAATCACGAAGTCGAGGAGGATCACCGTAAGGATGACTTCCAGCCAGAAGGGCCATTTCACCACATTGAACATCCCCCATCCCTCATGGCCGATCCATATGGCGACCCCCACCGCACCTGCCGGCGCCAGTAGCCTCAGTATGAAAGTGTTGATAAATACGATGCCGATATTACCGAACCATCGGGTTTTCTTGGATGTGGTGAGCGCCCGTCGGGGAACGATCAGTTCCACCAGGGCGACGGCCAAGAATATGCCTACAAAAAAGGCCATTCGTATGAAGGCCTCATGTGCGGTCACGAATGCGGTCATGTGGTCTGCTCCTATGTCCTCGGATCAGGGGAGATCCGGTCCTGAACACCCGGCTCAATTTCCGGTGGAATGCTTTTCCGGCGCTATGGCTTCTCCTGCTTCGGGCGGCGGTCCCCCGATGGCTTCGTAACTGGCTTCAGTCCCCTCATTGATACTCCTGACTTCCCTCAATACCGCATCCCCGGCCTTATCAAGCTCAGCGCAGCCCGAAAAAATCAACAGGACTGCGATAGCATAAACATATCTCTTCATGTTCAACTCTCTAGGAAAAAATGTAAATGGAAGACCGCTAGAACCCCGCCGGCCTGAAATGCCGATTGCCGGTGTCCAAACTAACACAAAAAGCGCCTCAGTTCAAAAGGATCTCTCGTTCCTCCACGGTGTTGATCCACAAGGTCTTCCCCCCAACATTGGCTCACCTTCAGATAGGGTACCCCTAAAGGTCGTAATCCCAGGATGCTGGGTCCTGAAAGTGCCCTCCACTTTAAGGAGGATGAAAATGGATTGACAGACAATCGGGACAGGGATAGACATATCCGATGGCGAAAGGCCATCAAGGACGCACACACCAACACTGAGGGGAAGACATGGGAAAGAAAGATGCCTTGATCATTGTGGACATGCAAAATGACTATTTTCCCGGCGGTCGCATGGAACTCGACGGAATGGACACCGCCGCAGAAAATGCCGGGAGATTATTGTCATTCTTTCGTTCGGAGCACAAGCATATCTTTCACATCCAGCACATTGCGGTTCGCAAAGATGCGGGGTTCTTTGTGCCGGATAGCCGGGGCGTTGAGATTCATGGGACGCTGGCGCCGTTGCCCTCTGAAAAGGTCATCACAAAGCATTATCCGAACGGTTTCAGGGACACCGGACTGCTTGACGCGTTGAAGACGGAGGGCATCGGTCAACTCACCATCTGTGGGGCCATGAGCCATATGTGCATCGATGCCACAACCAGAGCGGCCTTTGATCTGGGATTTGGGTGCACCGTGGTGTCGGATGCCTGCGCCACACGGGACCTGGCCTTTGAAGGCGAACCCATCCCGGCGGCGATGGTTCACGGCGCCTTTATGTCGGCCCTATCGCCCATCTATGCGGTGTTGAAAAAGACCCGGGAGATTACAGCAAGCGATTAAGTACGCCCCCAGAATCAGTACCGTGAAAACGGCGGCTCCGGAAAGGTGTCCCGCAGTTCGATGAGCCGGGTTTCTTCTGTGCCCACAGTTTCTTCCAAAGCGTCCATGAGGGTCCGAGGGGACGTCACCCGGGTCCCCTCGAGACCGAAAGACCGGGCAAGACCGAGAAAATCCGGATTGAGAAGATCGCACTCATGGGGCTCGCCGTAATACGTCTTCTGAAGATGCCTAATCACCCCGAAGCGATGGTCATTGACCACGATGATTGTCACGGCGATCCCATGACGAACGCAGGTGGCCAGTTCCTGTGACCCGTACAAAAACCCGCCGTCCCCGATCAATGCCACCACCGGTTTTTCCGGGCAGGCCAGCTTGGCCCCCATGGCGCCGGCAAGAGAAAATCCGATAATGGAGGACCCCTTGGCCCCGATGAATGTACCCGGCCGGTGGCATGGATAGAAATACTCGGCCCAATACCCGAGAATGGTGTTGTCGACCACCAGAATGCCATCCTGCGGGAGGTTTCGCCGGATCCCGTCCAGATAGTGCAACTCCTTTTGGGTCCCCATGATGGATTGTCGTTCCGCCTCGTATGCCGCCTTTCGCCCTCGGAGCCAATCCTGGCGGGTCGTAAGGGCGGGAGCGGGAGTAAGCCGCGCGAGCAGGGCCTTGAGATGAGAAGCGATATCTCCGGTCAATACCACCTCCGCAGGAAAATTTCGCTGAACCCACTCATCATCCCAGTCCATGTGAATGAGACGGGGCAATGTCAGGCCTCGCCGTTTCAGATCCACATCCCTCAGCCGGGTACCTACTGCCAGGGCCACGTCACAGGCCCCGACCATCTCCCGCACCATTCCCTGTCTCGCCCCGTTTCCAAAAGAGAAAGGATGGTCTTCCGGCACGACGCCTTTTCCCCCCACGCTGGTGATGACCGGAGCGCCCAGGGTCTCGGCAAGGGCCGTGATATCGTCCGACAGGCGGGCCCTGACCGCGTCGGTTCCTGCGATGATCAGGGGCTGTCTGGCGGTTTCAAGGAAAGCTACGGCTTTTTCCATATCCCCTGACATGCGCTCCGTTTGGGGTGTAACGTCTTCGAGTCGATCCGGCACCGGCTTCCGCAAAAGGTCGGTGGGTATTTCCAGGTAAACCGGCCCGGGCCTGCCGGCGAAAACCGCGCAAATGGCCTTGTGCACCGAGGCCGCCAGTTCGTCAGGGGATGTCACCACGACCCGCTCTTTGGACATGTTGTCGAACAGACGGTCCTGATGATCCAGTTCATGTAGCGCGCCGGTTCCTTTTCGGATCTTATTGCTGGGGATATTGGTGGTAATCACCAGAAGCGGGGAATTACTGCCCCACGCTTCCTGAACCGCCGGGATCACATATCCGGTGCCCGGGCCGGTGGAGGTGATCACCACGCCAAGCCGATCGCCTGCCCTGGCGTAGCCGTCCGCCATGTGCGCGGCCATGGTCTCCTGTCGGCAGAGGATGTGTCGGATCGAAGGCCTTTTTCGCAGCACCTCATAAAGCGGCAGATTGTGGATGCTGGGAATACCGAAAACCACCTTCACCCCCGAGGCTTCCAGGGTGGTGATGAGGGCTTCTGCGCCGGTCCTTTTCATACGATGTTATTCCCTTGAATCTGAGATTCTTTTACTCGATCAATGGGCTCACTTCGGTCCATTGGAATGCGTTGTCCGTCCCTTCGGTGGCGAATCCAGCAAGCCGGTGAGACGGCGTCTTGCCATCAAGGCGTGATGGATGCCGCGCAGGGCCTTGGTCACACTCGGGTACACCGGGATCCCCGCACGTTGAAAGGCGTCACGCGATTCCCGGTATACCACTTCCACAGCGGTTTCGCTTGCCAGGTGGGCCCTATTATCGAAGACCATGACCACTTCTTTGCCCGTAGATCCTTTCAGTTCAACCAAGGGTTCGATCAGCCCCTTCAAATAACTTCCTTCGGTCGTGGGCGCCATACTGTTCATGGCGTAAAAGGAAGGCACTTCCACCTCGAGTGTTCTCAACAGCATGACCATTATTAGGATGTCTATGGGTTCTCTTGTTAGGACGGTTTGACACAGGGAAACAACGGTGTCCAAGGGGAGGGCCGGTGACCCCGTATCCAACGGGTTTTTCATGCTGTTTCCCGGCGTCGGGAAAAACCGTCTCAGGCGATCTTGTGTCTCCGGGCTGAATACGGGAACCTCGAGGCCTAGCTGACTGGCCTGATCCGAACTGAACACGCCGATGGCGCCGCCGCCCCCCAAGAAGGCAATGCGGGGGCCCATGTGTTTCAGATAGTTGAGGGCAACCAGCGTATCCAGCATGTCGTCAAGGCCCTGAACCGGCGTGGCCCCGGCTTGGCGCAAGAGCCCGTCCCAGATTTTGTGGTTTCCTCCCATGGAAGCGGTGTGGCTCTGTGCAGCCCGCCGGCCTAACGGGGTCAGTCCGGCCTTCCAAACGATCACAGGCTTTTTCCGAGTGGTTCGTCTGAGGATATCCAGGAACCGACGGCCATCGTGTACGCCTTCCAGATAGACGGCAATGTATAGGGTTCCCGGATCCGCAGCGAGATATTCGAGGAGACTGGCGGCCTCGAGGTCGCAGCCATTGCCAAACGAGACGACCTTGCTTAACCTGAGTCCCAGCGAGGGCGCCTCATGACCCAAATCTGTGGCCGCGCCGCCGCTCTGGGAAATTACGCCGAAAGGTCCGGGTTCCGGAGAGAAGTCGAAGCCGGGCAGAAGGGTCAAACCGGCGCCGGGGACATGGATCCCAA
>JARRPY010000128.1:0-7160 GCA_037382425.1 Deltaproteobacteria bacterium | reverse complement strand
CCATTGGAGCACGGGCTTAAGACGCTCAGGGGCTAGTGCTTTGAGTTCTGAGTAGGGGACCCACCGATATTCATGGTGTTCGGGCCTGCCGATTTCCGGATTGACGGAAAGGACCACACGCGAAGAGCGGGTCTCGGCCAGGTAATAGCGGGCCACTTTCCTTCCTCCGGAGTAGGGCTCGGTCTCACGGTAGGCATACCCCCATCTGAATCGTAAGTCACTTATGCCGGTCTCTTCCTGGACCTCTCTTTTTGCCGCCGCCAGGGGCGCTTCGTCCGATTCCACAACCCCCTTTGGAAAATCCCAGTTGGCGTAGGCTCTGAGGAATAAGTATTTCCAGCCATTTTCCCATCGAACCAAAACAATTCCCGCTGACAGGATCATATCCATCCGACCCGCATCAAAATAGAAAGTCGAAACAGGACCGCAGGGGGCTTCAATTCGACCGGGGTTCTGTGATTCAGATTCGGTGTCACGATAGGCCTTTCAATCCCCTTTGTTTCATCATTCGCCGTAGCCGGGCGATATCCTTTTCGAATTTTGTTCTGATTTTGGGAAATCGCATGGCCGCCGCCGGATGGTAGGTTTCTATGTAATCGGTGCCCTCAAAACGGGGAGTTTTCCAGGCCACCCGGCCCATAAGCACAATAATGGCAGGGTTGACCGTTTTGATTTCAGTCTCGAGGCTGGGCAACCATCGGCTGATCTCCCGGGCTGTGGGTTTTCGGTTATGAGGGGTCCCTTCCTTCACCACGGCGGTCAAATATAGACGCTCCCGATCCAAGTGGTATTGTTGAAGAACCTTGTTCAAATATTGTCCGGCCCTTCCCACAAAAGGTCGACGCTGCTTGATTTCCTCCCGGCCCGGATTTTGGCCTATCAGCATCACCTTCGCCCCTTTCGGACCTTCACCGCGCATGGTTTTTTCATGTTTTTTAGCGGTCATGTCACTACCGGAAAATTTGATCGAGGGCCGTCAAACTTTGGCGCCATGGGGATGAACGCCCCAAAGCGCGTCAAGAGAAGACCGTCATAAAACCACTCGTGTCCATATATTAGCCTAATATTCAGGCCGAATACATGGGGTCTATGCTGTAGATTGCATCTCCAACGGCTTAACAGATGAGGCAGCGTCTAACGGTTCAATGCATAGGGTACGCCATGATCATTCCGTACGTACGGTCGCCGCATGCAAACCGAAAGCGGGATCATCATTAAAATGGAACCCGGTCCTCCACCTTATTCCAAAATACCGTATTCACCCCATGGTTTCCGTAAGATCGGATCGGCTAACCTAGATACACAGAATATCTCCGATGCACTGGCCCGGCATGTAGACATCAATCCCGACAGCGTCGATGTGGAGGTGAAAGAGGGGGTGGTCCATCCGTCCGGTTCCGTGTCCGACCGGCGGGCCTGTCAGGCCGTTGAGGATACCGTGCGATACAGCCCCGGTGTGATGGATAATGATATTGACCGCCTGGCCATTGTGGGAAACCGCAAACGGGGAAAGGGATTGGCGGTATTTGCCAAGCCGTTCACCACCGCCGAGGTCCGCTTCTTCGAAGTGGCGGATATGGACCGGGCCCGGGAATGGCTGGAGCAACCATAGGGTCATCCATTCCACGTGGATTTTTCGGTAAATGAAACATGGAGAATGCGAATGCAGTGGCTGGAAGGCATTAACCAATTGGGCTTCACGGTTGGACTTATCTCGGCAGGGGCTGTCGGTGGAAGCCTCTGCTATTTTATTTTTTCCAAATTATTCACCAGAATAGAAAAACACTCCGATTCTTCTTTTGCGCAATTTCTGTTCATGCACTGCCGGAGGCCGTTTTCCCTGTTCATACCGGTGTTTATTCTGTTGCTGCTTCTCAAGGACGCCGACGCCTATTTATCCGAATCCGTGATCCGTCATGCAAGCCAGTTGCTGCGCGTGCTTTTGATCATTGCTGTGGCATGGTTCTTAGTGAAAATGACGGATGTCGTCGGGAGCCTGGTGATTTCCCGGTATGACATTCATGTGGACGACAACCTGCGGGCGCGCAAGGTTTATACCCAGATCCAGATGGCCAAAAAGATTATCGCCATGGTCGTGGGGATTCTGGCATTGGCCGCCGTTCTGATGAGTTTTAAAACATCGCGTCAACTGGGAGCGGGTATCCTCGCATCGGCGGGCGTCATGGGAATCATTATCGGTTTTGCGGCCCAGCGCACCCTGGCCAATCTCATGGCCGGCATACAACTCGCTATCACCCAGCCCATTCGCATCGATGATGTGGTGGTGGTGGAGGGGGAGTGGGGCCGGATCGAAGAGATCGCCTTGACCTATGTGGTGGTCCGTATTTGGGATTTGCGGCGGTTGATTCTGCCCATCAGTTACTTCATGGAAAAACCCTTCCAGAATTGGACCCGCGTCTCTTCTCAGATTTTGGGCACGGTGTACCTGCATGTTGATTTTCGGGTCCCCATCCCGGCCGTCAGGAATGCGTTGCAGAAGATCCTGGAAGCGTCTGAGTATTGGGATGGGCAGACGTGTCGACTGCATACCACCGAGGCCGGTGATCGGGTGGTTCAACTACGGGCGTTGATGAGTGCGGCAGACTCATCGAGCGCTTGGGAACTTCGCTGCGAGGTTCGGGAAAAACTGATTGAGTTCATCCGAAAAAACTATCCGGAGAGCCTGCCCATGTTCAGGGCTTCGGTTTCTTCTGCTTGAAACCAGATGATATGTTAGGCGGTGGAATAACATACTGGGAAATGAAAGGAGACCAAACTTTGGAGAATCAACCACTCCCCAAATGGTTTGCTCAGTTGAAAGAAAGATACCCGGAGTATATGAACGCACTGGGCCACCTGGGTAAGATGGTGCGGGAGGCGGGTCCGCTCGATGAAAAGACGGCTCAGCTCATTCAACTGGCCGCCGCCGCGGCCATTCGATCGGAAGGGGCCGTGCACAGCCATGCCAGGCGGGCGGTTCAGGCCGGGGCCACGGTGGAGGAAGTCTACCATGCCATGATCGTTCTCACCAGCACCATCGGCTTCCCCACGGTATCCGCCGCCATGAGTTGGATCGATGACGAGATAAGCCCGCAGGGGTGATCTCCGGTTAGTCACCCTCCACCAGCGTGGGTTCCCATCGGTCGTTCAATTCGGGCAGGCTGTCCACATCGGTCAGGAGGATGATCTCGTCGCCTTCCTTGAAACGGGTCTGGTCGTCTATGAGGTGAAACGTATCGTCACGATAAAAATAGATACATTTTGTCCCCTCCGGAAGATCCAGTTCGGATACGGTTTTTTCATCGGATTTTCCCGCAATGAAGCTGAAGAAGCGCGCGTCTCCTTTCAAAAGGGTGGACAACTGGATGTTATCGAGGCCCTTTACCATGTTTTCGATGTGCCGGCTCATGGATTGTGCGGGAATGATAATGTCTCGAAGTTCGATCTCCCGGCACATCTCTTCCAATTCTGCATTTTCGATGCTGGTGACCACCCGTTTGAACCCCAGAGAACGACCCAGCAAAGAGGTGATGATATTGGCATCATCGCTGTTGGTGAGGCAGAACAAGAAATCACATTTCTTGGGATTGACTTCTTTAATAATCGCGGGTTTGGCCGCATCCCCGTGGAGAAAAGAGCAGTCCATTTCTTCTGAAAGACTGTCGATCTTCTCTTTGTCCGTGTCAATGATGATGACTTCATGGTTCTTCTTTATGAGTTCACGGGCCGCCATAAGGGTAGTGGGGCCGGCACCTGAAAATACGATTCGCATGTTATCCCTCCCATCTTTTTCCGATCCAGTTTCGTGGCGTTAATAAGACCAGCCAGGCGAGTATCTCCAGCCTCCCCAGAAGCATATCCGCACATAATACCCCTTTCAGCAGGGGATGAAGATCCGGTGCGGCAATGCCCGTAGAAAGCCCCACCGTACCCAGAGCGGATACCACCTCGAAAAGAGAATTGATCGGGTCGTATCCCATGGTGAGAAACGCAAACCAGGAAAGCCCTGCACAGATAATGAAAAGCAAAATAATACCCAGCGCGATGTGAATGTCCTCGCTTTGAAGCCGACGCCCTTCCAATTTGATATCCGTGGCCGCAGTGCGGGGTAAAGCGGTCTTTAGAACGATCAAATGGAGCAGACGGACCAGGACGATCAGCCTCAGGATTTTAATGCCGCCCGCGGTGGAACCGATACAGCCTCCAGAGATCATGGATGCCATGAGAACCAGCTTGGTTCCCGCATCCATTTGAGAGATGTCCATCGAAGAAAACCCTACGGTGGACTGGGCGGAGAACGCATTCAGTATGCCGTGATGAACCGCCGGGCCCCACTGAAATCCGTGGTGAAACCGAAGAAAGGCCACGATCAATCCGGCCGATACCATGGCCGCAATCAGGAAGCACTGGGTTTGCCGCTCCTGAAGCACGGCCCGGGGTCCCTTCACGAACTGTCGGCGATAGAAGATGAATGAAACAGCCCCGGTCATGGAGAGGAGTATTACCGCAGCCTGTTTGCCCACACCATTTAAGGCCGCAAGACTGGCATCGTGGGGGGAAAACCCTCCGGTGGAAACCGCTGTAAAGGTATAGAGCACGGCATTCCACCAGTCGATGCCGAATACGAGAAGCAATAGGAATCCGGCGACGGTCAGAACGCCGTATACCCGCATAATGTATCGGGCATGGGCCCGGGTGGCACCGATAAGATCCCCTTCGTAATCCCCCATATGGCCGAGATGCCTGGCCGTTGGACCCGGTTTAATCAGGATCGCCAAAGCCAAAACCACCATGCCCAGTCCGCCGTACCATTGCATCCAGGCACGGGCGAAGAGAAAGCTGGGCAGCTTTCCTTTCAGTGTGGCGGTGGTGCTTAACCCGGTGGTCGTGACGGCGGAAACGGCTTCAAAAAAGGCGTCCAAGAAATGGATGCCCGACCCCATCATGGGATAGGTCATGACCAGCGGCGCAATCAAAAAGGCAAGCGCCGTTATGCTCATGGCCTCGTTGGTCTGAATTCGTTCGGTCACGGGCAATTTGGACAATCCGAGGCCGAAGCTGAAGAGACCCGCCGCCACCAAAAGATAGCGAAGCCCAATCCCGTAATCTCCGCATAACATGGAAACAGCGAACGGCACCAGGCTCAGGAAACCCAACACCAACGTCAACTCACCGAGGTGTCTTAAAACCACGCTGAATCGAACCGGGTACCTGAGTGCTGCGGCATTTTGGGATTTTTGCAAGGTTTTATTTCCGCTTCAAGCCGTCCCTCTCGCTCAAATCGGCCTTTCCATCACAGGGAGGGTATACATGCTTCTTCAAAAGAACAATTATGCTTTCGGATATGAAAATTTTCGCCATGGCAAGCATGGGCTATGGTCCATAACGCGGAGCGATCGGGTCCCGGCGAAAAGCAATTTTCAGAGAAGGTTTGGTTCCGGTACGGGTTTACGTATTTTCAGGTCCCGTGTCGTTTTGGACAATAGGGCATCCTTCGGCCATGCAGGCGGCTAGGGAACCCAGGGCGTTTTCCACCCTTTCGAATCCATGTTGTTTCAGGATGGTGGCTGCAATGACGGCGCGTATCCCGCTTCCACAGAAGGTTACCACCGGACGGTCTCGGGGAATCCGGTCCAACTGCTGCGGCAGTTCTCCTAAATATATGTGGAGCGAGCCGGGAAGCCGACCGCGGGCCACTTCTGAGGCCTTGCGGGCATCCAGCAGGGTGAAGTCCGCCTTTTCCGAGATCCGTCGGGTCAGCTCTTCTGCATGAAGCGAGGGAATGGTATGGTATTTTCGGCCGCTGGTTTCCCAGGCAAAGAGTCCCTCATCGAGAAATCCCTTAATGCCATCATATCCAAGCCGGTAAAGATGCTTAACGGCCTCTCCATCGCCGACCCGGACAGTTCCAGCCGAGGTTTCCAAATTTTTGGCGACACCGTGTGAGGTAGTCATCATATTTTTGGTCTAATTCGGAGCGCACTTCGCTGATCCTGTTGGACAGCGCTCTTATTTTGTTGGGATCGGGATTCGGCTGTTCCCATAGGGTCTCCAATTCCATCTGTTTGACGGCCAATTCCTGTCGCAAGGATAGGGTGTCCCGCATAAAATCAGAACGCATTTGCCGCCATTGTTCCTGCTGTTCAGGGGTCATTTCCTGCCAGCCCTGATAACCAGGACCCATCCCCCAGTCCGTGTGGTGGCCCTGACCCATCGTGTCCGGACCCCGCCCGTAATATCGTGAACCGGTATCCATCATGCCTGAACCCATGCCATCACGCGCCCATAGGGAACCGGTGGCCCAAGGGATGAGAAATAATACACTTAGACAGATCGACAATGTTTTTCTCATGGTAAATCCTCCTTAGTTTGGGGGGACAAGTTGTTTCCTCCACTATAACGGCATAACGACAATACCATGATCGCATGATCCATTGATCCATTGGCTTGCACATTTTCGACCCTATTCGAGGCGCATGGGATACGAAATGGGGTGGAGTGTGTATTTGTGTTCCGATTACAGGGTATGTTTATATAACTATTTGAACTTGCAGTATAAATGGATTTAAACACGCCGTGGACCAGTCCTTGACATCCAATGGGCAGCCGCTTAGTCTCTAATATGAAAAGGTTGGGCACTTGCGCGCACGGGACGGTGCTTTTCAAATGTGTCGCAATCTTGGAGGGGCGCGCAAACAAATACCGCACATCATATCAGTAAAAAGGAGGTTCGGCATGTCAAAGAAGGATAACAATCTAAAAGAGATTCAGAGGTATCTGAAAAATGAATTTCCCGGAATAGAAGTCATTCAAAGGGATAGAAAGGGATTGATAGAGAATCGGTCGGATCAGTTCTTCTACTGCTTTGAGGTGGGAGGGCAGTATTTTCTTGCGATGATTCGGGCAATGGTTGAAGAGGAAACGGTGTTCCCCGTATTGGAGGGGAAAGAGATAGCGGATGAGATGAGGCGTCACCCGAACGCCTATGTGATCATGGAAAAGGCGGCCACGGGTAAGGGAACAGAGGTTAAGATAAAGGCACCCGCGCCGTGAGCGGCAATTAAAGACCGCCCCACCCATCATGAAAATTCACAGTGAGGGCATTCCCTGCTGCTTGCGAACCCGCTTGCAGCGGGATCGGCTCGCCCGGGTTAATCCGC
>JARRPY010000127.1:0-7180 GCA_037382425.1 Deltaproteobacteria bacterium | reverse complement strand
TATTTACAATCTATGCGGGGCACGAGTACATTTTTCAGTCTTTAAGCCGAAAACCACCTTTATGATTCAATTTACCGTAAATTGAGAACCTGTGATATACGTTGGTTCGGGTTTATCGTATGATGTTTGGATATTGATTCCAACTCTGACATCTCGTTTCAGGTCTATTTTCTTTTGTGTGTCCCAGAAATCATCACCGTAAAAACCAAGTGACGAGCCCTACAAGTTGCCGATTTAGCAATATCCGGTGACTTGGAACCTAATTTGCCCCTGCCACAATATGAGGCGCATGGAACTCTGAAAATCTGTACTCCATGACGGCTTTCTAACATCCTAACCTCGTTATTTTATCCGTCCGTTTCCCCCGGATATCGGATAAAATGATATTGGTATCGCCCGCTTTCGTGCAATAGACTGAGGCTCCGGCTTTAATCATTCGATCAGCCTGATCTTCACTTGACCCGTTCCAGATAAGTACCGGCCTTTTTCAGCGTTTCTTCCATTCTCTCAACGGAAACCACTTCAGGATCGTACTGGACCTTGTTGATCTCCCTGGTCCCGCGAAATCCTTTTGTGACGTGTTTCACTCCTTCAAGCCCCTCCAGGGCTGATGCGCCTACATCATATCATCTCACGTAAAAGGTCACTTCAGCCCAGGGATCGGCACGGGATCCGGCATTGGATGGGCCGTCGACAGAGATCAGAAGACCCCATGATGCCCACAGCATGATGAGAAACAGAATACCCTTTGTCATGGAATGTCCCATATAAGAACCCTCCTTGTTTCTAAGATAGTAGTTATTTGTCCACAGTAGCCTTGTACACATATTTGACCCATTCACCCCCATAGTGATCACATGCCACGATTCGCAAAGGAAATCCATGTTTTCGGGGAAGCGGTTGCCCGTTCACGCCGTACGACAAAAAAACCTTTTGCTTTAAAATATCGTCGATGGGAAAACGTTCCACCTTTTCATAGGTCCCTTCCGGCCCGTAGAACGTAACGTGTGTCGCGTCTTTTTCCACTTCGGCCTCTTTAAGTAGCTGAGCCATGACAATTCCCTTCCATCTCCCGTGAATCGCGAAGAAACCCGGACATATGAGCAGGACCTCCTTTTCCGCCGAAGGTAGTTTCTTTATCTCTTCATAGGTGAGCTTGAGCGGTTTTCTCACCGCCCCTTCCACAATGAGGCGCCATTTGGAGAGATCCACTCGGTAATCGGTGGTCCCCATGGTTTCGAAGTCCTCGATGGGGGTGATCTTCAGGTTTCGAGTATCCAATGCTCTCGGGTTTCTGTGAATAAGGGTGTTTAGGTTTGTTCCCTTGGGCAGGAGGATCCTTTTCGCCTCCCCATAGGCTCTCTGAACTAAAGCACCGAGCGGGAGAAAAATGATGCCTACACCACCCATGAATCCAAGCAATCTCTTGAGAAATCGTCTGCGGTTTTCCATTCTTAACGGTCCTCCCCTCTTAGACGACGGTCTATTTGAAAGGGTGAAAGCGTATTAACCATACGGTAAAGTCTTGAAACGGATGGGAAAATTATCCCACAAAATGTAGACATGGTCCTTTTCCGTCATCGTTATCTCCTTTTGGGCTCCTTTTGGGCTGATTGATTTTTGGAAAAAATATAGGGCCGCGGCAAGGAGGTGTCTGTAACAACTGCTACATAAAAGACTGAAAATGATAAAAAAGCTAAAGATTCAGGGACAGTCTTCTGTCTTCGCTGCTGATCTTCTCGGCGCCTTTAAGCGCCTTCGTGCTCAATGTGGTTCTAACATGGCAGGCATGGGTGACGGTTCCTTTCGAAATGCCCACCTCATTTTGCTTGGCCAGATTAACAAGCCACCGCAAATGCATTGAAAATGCATTTGCGGTGGCATCTAAATGCTATTCGGCATTATATTTTACGGGCAGCAATGGGCATTGAAAGAATGCCGCCGGACCGCTGCCGGGCACAACCACGAGATAACCTCTGTCTTCATAGTACTCGATATCATCGTAGGATGTGAGAAGCGGTACGATTCCATAATCCTGGAACGCATCAGACGTCCACACGACGTTATGCGCATACCACCTTCCGCCATTATAGTACGGATTACCGGGTGCGGCCTCTGCAACGGGTACCTGCCCCTGCTCATTTGAATTTTGTATCACAAATAATTTGTCAAAAGATTGCGCGTTGTTTTCATTGACAGCCGGCAAGGGAGTCGTTCCTTTCGTACCCCACAACTCTCCGTCGGCGTAAATTGCCGGACCAAAATTTGGCTTTCCCGGGCCGGCAAAAGATAGAGATGAAAAAACCAAAGCGCCAATCAAAATAACCACGAAATAGCTAATCCTTGTTTTCATTTTTGTTCTCCTTTTAAATGGTTGGTTGATGTTTTCTACTCATTTCACCGTTTTTTCTCATACCACCCCCCTTCAATTTTACCGGCGTCGGGCATGAGCCATCCGGTCGGGGTTGAAAATGGTCCCTGGAAAAACCAGCAATGAATTACTCAAACAAGTCGGTGTATTGCCCATACCCATCTTTTTCCAGATCCCCTTTTGGAATAAACCTCAAGGCCGCGGAATTGATACAGTAACGACGCCCTGTGGGTTCAGGTCCATCCTCAAAAACATGCCCCAGATGGCTGTCGGCATGTCGGCTTCTCACTTCAGTGCGTACCATGAAAAGACTCCTATCTTTCTTTTCGATAATATTTTCAGGCTCCAGGGGACGAGTAAAACTTGGCCAGCCGGTCCCGGACGGATATTTGTCCTTTGAGCTGAAGAGAGGTTCCCCTGAAACGATGTCTACAAAAATTCCTTCGGCTTTGAGATCCCAGTATTTATTGTCAAACGGCGGTTCTGTCCCATTTTGTTGGGTCACTTTGTACTGAAGTGGGGTCAGCTTATCTTTCAATTGGCTTTTGTCCCGCACTTCGTATGATTTCATCATTTTCATATCTTTAGTACCCGACCGTTCAGCCATCATCTTTTCTGAACTCATTTTTGGTTTGTACTTGGTTTCTTCCCATGCCCTCTCCAAAAATTTGTCCCGACCCGAACCGGACCTGTACCATTTGTACCTGAGGGGGTTCTTTTTGTAATAATCCTGATGATATTCTTCAGCCTTATAAAATTTGCCCAGAGGTAGAATGTCCGTGACAACGGCTTTTTCAAACTGTCCTGAATCATCCAGAGCTTTTTTCGTCTTTTCGGCGAGAGCTCGCTCTTCCTCATTCTGATAGAAGATGGCGCTTCGATACTGAGATCCTCTGTCAACAAATTGACCTCCAGCATCTGTGGGGTCCACATGTCGCCAAAATACATCCAAGAGTTCTTCGTACGTAATTTTGTCCGGATCGTAGATGACCTTTATTGCCTCGACATGCCCGGTTCCGCCGTCTGAGACTTCCTCATACGTTGGATCGACCACCGTGCCCCCGGTATAGCCTGAGATCACCTCGATTACCCCGTTCACCTTTTCAAAATCAGCTTCGGTGCACCAGAAACACCCCCCGGCAAAAATGGCTGTTTTGGTCATTTCGGGCCTCTTCACCTCCTCTTTTTCCATGGATTCATCCATGCTTTTGGCAGAATAACAGGCCAAAAACACAGCACTTAAAACGGCAAATGCAGTTATGATTTTCTTCATTGAACACCTCCATGAATTGTGATGTTGCGATTTCATATTCGTTTCTGTTGAGATCAAGATAAGTCGTGTCTTTAAAGAGAGTTTAAAGGGAATGTAAAGATTTCTTAAAGAGATGCCGAAAAAGGAAAAACTTTATGATTGGTGAAAATAAGCGGCATGTTCAAAGTTCGGGAAACCATGAACTGTAATTGTGAAATTGGAAAATCTGAAAACGAATCAGGGGCTACTAGAGGCGAGATATTTCCATCCTTGGTGGTCGTGCTGATGGGTTTTTGTGAAGGGTAATGGATTAACGAATTTTATATCGACTAATCCATGGAGGGGATGGTTGGAAGCTCAAACCAAATGGTGATCTTTTGATTGGCAAGTGAGGCTCCGACAGTTCCACCGTGTGCCTCAATCAACTCTTTCACTATGGAAAGGCCGATACCCGCGCCACCGTGCTTCCTGGATCTGGATTTTTCCCCTCGGTAGAATCGCTCAAACAAAAAAGGAACATCTTTCGGGTTTAAATCCTTTGCGGTATTGGTGAAAGAGACTCTTACCTTTTCATTCTCGACTGCCAAATGAATTTCCACTTCTCCATTTTCGGGGCTGTATCGGGCTGCATTATCGGCCATATTTCTGATGACTCGATTGACCTGTTTCGCGTCTATGGGAATTATAACTGGAGTTTTGCCCAAATCCATTTTCACGCTTAACTCTTTGTCAACGGCAAAACGCGAAAATATCGTTTTTGAGACTGAGTGGATCATTTCTGTGACATCAGTCGGCTCAAGCACAAGGCGGCCTTTTGCAGCGTCGGCCTTTGCGAGTTGAAGAACATCTTCAACGAGCTGGCCCAGTCTGATTGTTTCATCGTGTATCAGGGAAACATTTTCCTTTGATGTGGGCAGCACTCCGTCATTCATGGCTTCCAGATATCCGCGGATGTTGGTGAGAGGCGTACGTAGCTCATGGGCCACATCGACCATCAAGGATTGACGAAATTTCTCAAGCTTGTCTAAGCTTTCGGCCATTCGATTAAAGGCCTCCGCAAGCTGTCCCACCTCATCTTTGGTGCTGGCTACAACACGGACATCAAAATTGCCGGCGGCGATTTCCTTTGTGGTAGTCGTCATTCGGATTAATGGAGAAAGGGCTTTACGGGTCATGATAAAACTGAGCAATACAGCCAGTATGGCCGCTGAGAGGCTCGCCCAAATTAGGTAACGGTGAATGGAACCAACAAACATCTCATGGGCCGGTTCAGGAGAAATGTGATATTTTTCCATTAATGTCACAAAATAACCGGCGGCCAAAGTGTCGATGGAAACCCATATAACTACCATGACAAAAGCGATCACCAACAGATTGATAGCCAGAAGCTTGAATATCAGATACCGTTTCAACTCACATTCCCATTGCTGTCTATTTCTTCATCCGAAAACCGGTAACCTATGCCACGAACGGTTAAAATGTACTTGGGTATCGGAGCATCATCCTCTATTTTTTGCCTTAATTTTCCAATGTGGACATCCACAACTCGGTCGATGACAATGGCTTCGCCTCTGGGATATAGGCGATCCAATAGCTCGTTTCTTGAAAAGACCTTTCCGGGTACGGACATGAGGGTTTTCAAAATGACATATTCATGCCGAGTGAGAGGAACAGCTTTGTCTCTCACAATTAGCCGCCGCTTCTCAACGTCCAAAACAATGTTTCCATGGGTTAGGCGAGTGGATGGTTGGTCTTCGATTTTGGTCGTTCTCCTGAGAATGGCCTTAACACGGGCCATAAGCTCACGGGGGCTAAACGGTTTTACCACATAATCATCAGCGCCTAAGGTGAGCCCGGACACCCTGTCGATTTCTTCGCCTCTTGCGGTCAACATGATCACGGGCACATCCGATGTCTTTCTTAGCTGCCGGCACACTTCCCATCCATCGAGGTTGGGAAGCATCAGATCGAGAATAATCAGATCAGGACGATGCTGTTCGGCGAGAGACAGACCGGATTCCCCGTCAAAAGCCTTTATAGCCCTAAAGCCGTCATTCTTAAGATATAAGGCAATAAGATCTGCTGTTTTGGTGTCGTCCTCAACAACGAGTATGCTCTTTTTTCCTGTTTGATCCATTGGTATTGTTTGTCCTATCACATCATAATATGATGGCACTTTGCGAGATTATAGATTCGTCTATTCAGATATAAAGCAGAAAAACATCAAGTAAGTCAATTCGAATGGCTTGTCGGGTCTAAAGGCCGGTATCGGTCAAAAAGACGGGGCGCAGCATTTCACCAGGCGAGGCACTACTGTATCTGGCCTTGAAAATTTATGAAGTGAGGGCTGCTCAAATCATGGCTTTTTCCTCAATGTTCAGCAAGATACGAAGCCCACCTGAACTAAACTGCCGTCCTATCAAGCACAATTTAAATGCATTCTTTGTCAAAAGACACAAGGTGTAGTACATGCGAATGATTTAGATATTTGGTTTATTTCATCAGGATTAATCTCAATATTGCCCTAGAACAAGCTGTGATAATCAGATGGTCGGGGCTTCCGAATTGGGTAGTGTTACCGATTTCAATCTTCGATTAATTTCTCCTCCCATCCCTAACGGAGCTTTCCCGGGGGGAATCTATTTCGTTTCACGCCGGAACGCTAGAACCTTGTAGGATCGCTCGAGCATAGCCCGTGGTTTAATTGAAAGCAAATAATACTCCTAACGCATTATTTGCATAGGCTTATCTCAGTAATTCAGGGAGTTCAGCAAGACTTCTGATCTCAGCATCTGGCATCCCGGGGAGGCGCTCTTTGCGTTGACCAAAGCGATTAATCCATGCCACCTTAAAACCGAAGCTTGAGGCACCCGAGGCATCCCATGCATTCGACGATTGAAATACAATTTCTTCGGATTTCAGCTTCAATCCATCGACAGCCATTTGATATACCCGAGGATCCGGTTTGAATATCCGGACCTCTTCCACAGAAAAGATGTCTTCGATCCATTCCGATATGCCCGAACGATTCGCGGCGGATTCGAGCATGGCCGGTGTGCCGTTTGACAAAATAGCGTTTCTGAATCCAGAGGCCTTGAGACGTGACAAGGCTTCCGGCACTTCGGGATAACAATCAAGCGCCAGGTAGGCGGCCATCAAATCCTCTCGAAGTTCTGAGTTGTCATGCTCATACGTATCCAAAGCAAAATCCAGAGCATCCTGGGTGACCTGCCAGAAATCGGCATAATGCCCCATCAGGCTGCGAAGCCAAGTGTATTCCAGTTGTTTGGTCCGCCATATCGATGAGACCTGATCAGCGTCTTCTCCCAAACGATCTTTAAGTTTTCCCACTGCAGAGTGGACATCGAAAAGCGTCCCGTAGGCATCGAAGACGCATGCTTTGACTCCTGAAATGCTTGTTTTTTCCGGCATTGGCACCTCCTCAAGACAATCGTCTAAGCCATTCCGCTGGCATCAATTAATATGCGATAGAAGGGTGGAACATGTGTGAGCATCTAAAACCCGTAAGAATGATGTTACGTTAGATACTCACACTG
>JARRPY010000126.1:8631-15698 GCA_037382425.1 Deltaproteobacteria bacterium | reverse complement strand
AACCAAGCAAAAAGCCGGGGCCTCCTTCATCCCAGCCTCAAACATGGCGGTTTCCGGACGGCAAAAGAAAGCCCGGTAAACCACCGGCATGAAGTACGCCGCATTCAAAAGTGAACTGATCAGGAGCACCCACAACACAACCATCTGGTGAGCCTCAAGGGTTCCCAGGACCAGGTACCATTTACTCAAAAATCCGCCCGTGGGCGGCAGGCCGATGATGCTGAGTGACCCAAAGAAAAACGCGGCCATGGTCAGGGGCATTCGCCTCCCGATCCCCGCCATCTCGCTGATGTTTCGCTTTCCCGTTGCCACGAATATGGCCCCCGCACAAAAAAACAGGGTAATTTTGCCAAACGCGTGCATGGCGATATGCAGAACCCCGCCCGTGATCCCTTTGGGGGAAAGCAAGCCCACGCCCAGTATGATGTAGGATAGCTGACCAATGGTGGAAAAGGCCAGCAGCCGCTTCAGGTTGTCTTGAGACAGGGCAATGAGCGATGCGATCAGAACGGTAACCGAGGCAATAATGCATATAAGGGGCCCCAGGTTCAGTGATGACAAGAGCTTGATCCCGAACACACCCGTCAATACCCGCAAGATGCTGAAGACGCCCACCTTGACCACGGCCACAGCATGCAATAACGCACTGACCGGGGTGGGCGCGACCATGGCGGCAGGGAGCCATCCGTGCAATGGGAATACGGCGGCCTTTGCAAATCCGAATACAAACATCAACAACAGAACGATCATCAGTTGCGAAGAGCCGGTTCCCGCCAAGAAGCCCTGAGCTGAAAATGTCAGGGTCCCGGAGAGGGTGTAACAGATCAGCATGGCCGGAAGCACCAGACCGATGGAGGTCCCGAGGATATAGGTCAGATACTTTCGGCCGGAGATGCGGGCTTCCGCGTCCTGATGGTGCGTCACCAAGGGGAAGGTGGCCAGAGAAAGCATCTCATAGAAGAGATACAACGTCAGGAGGTTCGCGGAAAACGCCACCCCCATGGTTGAACTTAATGCAACGGCAAAAAATGAGAAATAGCGGGTTTGGCTGTGTTCTTTTAGACCTCGCATATACCCAATGGAATATGCGCTGGTCACAATCCACAAGGAAGAGGCCACCAACGCGAAGAGCATGCCGAGCGGATCCACTCTGAATGCAATGGGAGCGCCGGGAATCACCTGGGCCACCGTGTAGACAAGTTCCTTTCCTTCCAATACCGCGGGCACCATTGAGATCACAATGGCCAGCTTTGAGAAGGCCGCCACAAATGTCCACGCCTCCCGCACATTGGGCGTCCGACTCGACACCAGGATCGGTATCACCAATAGCGGTACCAGCACGGCCAAGAGCGGTTTTATGGAGAGGATGGTTCCCATTTGGGCCTTCTGTTAAACACGTTGTCTCATTTCCCATAAAAGGGCGTGACGGGCTCTTTTCAAATCTCGCTCCCGACGACACGGCTTAGTGGCCCACGTCACGCCCAGACCTAAGCCATCGAAACATTACGCAAAAAGAATTAATGAACAACGGCCGCCGGAATAATTGGGGTGATGACGTGCATAACGATATCCCCCGTATAAAGACCGAATCCGAAGAGCCCCGCCGCCACCATCAAGAGCGGCACCACCATGGTCAGCGGGGCTTCCGCAATGACGCCCGACGAGGCGACCTCACCATGATGTACATCGCCGTTTCCGTAGTACCCCATTTCCATGATCTTGAAAAAAAGGACGACATTCACCAGACTGCTGAAAATCAAGGCGGCCACAAATCCATAGTGTCCGGCCTCGAGTCCCCCTTTGATCAGATACCATTTACTGAAGAAGCCGCACGTGGGGGGAACACCGATAATGGAAAGTGCGCCTGCTACAAACCCCATCATGGTAAAGGGCATCTTGGTAAACACCCCCTTAAAATCATCAAAGGAGTAGCCTTTGACCTTGTACATGACATTGCCGACGGCCAGAAAAATGCAGAGGGTCATGAGTGCATCATTGGCAATGTGAAGAATGGCGCCGGTCAGGCCGGCCCGGTTTCCCAGCCATACCCCGCCCACCATGTAACCCACCTCCGCCACGATGATATAGGTCAGCATCTTTTTTACATTGCGGGCGCCAAGTGCCATTATGGCGCCCATGAAAATGGCAATGACGGACAGCCAGACCACCGTTCTTTTCAACGCCAGGATAGAAAAAGTGAATTGAGGGGTAAACACCGTCAGCATCAAACGAATCATGACATAGATCATCACCTTGGTCATCAACGGCGCAATCAAACTGGTGACCGGGGCCGGTGCATAGGTATACGCATTGGGGAGCCAGGCGTGCAACGGGAAGAACGCCATCTTCAGCCACACGCCGACCATACAGATCAAAAAGGCCACCAACACCACCTTTGAATGGTAAAGTCCCGGCAGAATGGACGCGATATCGGCCATGTTCAGAGAACCCGTGACAATATAAAGATATCCGATTCCCAAGAGATAAAAACAGGCCCCAATGGTCCCCATATAGACGTAGTTGAGACTCGCCAGGGGCGCCCGGTCGCCCCCCATGGCAATCAAACCGTAGGAGGTCAGGGAGGTGATTTCCAACAGCACGTAGAGATTGAACGCGTCTCCGGTCACCACGATGCCGAAAAGCCCTGTGACCAGAAGGATGTAAAGGGTGTAAAAAGCCCCGATCTTTTCCGAAAACCCTTCTTTAACCTCCCGTTGGGTGGCGATGAGGTTCAGAAGTGCGACCACCGAGACGACCGCCAGAACCAACGCATTCAAGTGGTCCACGCGATAGGCGATTCCCCATGGAGGAGACCATCCGCCGAGATGATAATGAACCACATGTTCATTGAGGACTCGCCACATGAGACCCATGGCTGCGCACACGGACACACTGAGCGCAGCCACAGCAATGGGAAAACAGAGTCGTTTATTCAACCATCCGGTGATACTCACCAGCAGCGCGGACAGGAGCGGGACGGTCACCAATAGGGCAGGAAAATGCAGACTCATCGTTCCCTTATCTGTGATAGGATCTCGTCTTCTTCAAGGGTTTCATACCGGCCATAGATTTTAATGGCCAGGGCCAGGGCTACGCCCAGCGTGGCGACCGCTACGACAATGGCGGTCAGCATGAGCACATGCGGCAGTGGATTGATATAGTGGGCAGCGTTTACCAGGGGTGAGGTGAGATCACCATGTTCACCACCGGGACCATGTTGAATAATGGGGATGGTCCCGCCTCGCTTGGCCCCAATGGACACATAAAAGAGAATAATGGCCGTCTGAAAGATATTCATCCCCACGATCTTCTTGACCAGGTTCCGCTTGGCAATCATGGCATACAGCCCAATCATCATTAAGATGACATAAATCCAGTAGTTGTAGTGATCCAAAATGAACTGAATGACATCAGGCATATGACCCCTCATATGGAACGGATTGAGGTTAAAGATAAGGGGGAGCGGGGTTCACTATCCGGCCCTAAAGGCCTTCATCATAGTTTCCGACGGAGGACAGATTGCTATATATCCATACCATGGTGGCCATAACCGCCAATCCCACACCGATTTCCACAATGAGGATGCCGTGGGATCGGGCGGTCACCGGATCGACGTGGAGGATCTGCGCCAGCGCACCGTAGTCGAGGAAATTGAACCCCAGGACCATGCACAGGGCCCCCGTACCCGCATAGATGAGCACACCCGCCGGACAGAGGATGGCGTGGACGACTTCCCCCATCCGGGCGAGGGCCGTTCTAAGGTCGGTTGAGATGGCCAACAGAATAACACTGGCCCCCAGAATGACCCCTCCCTGAAATCCACCTCCGGGACTGTGGTGTCCGTGGGCAATCACATAAAGAGCGAAAAGCTGAATGAAGGGGATGAGAATGCGGCAGGCGGTTTGGATGATCAGGTCGTGCGGGGTCCACAGGGTATCGATCCGTTCGAACTCCTCCAAAGACGGCGGTGTTTTTCCACTGTCTTTAACGCGTACCGTGATGCCCGTGGCCACATGACGATATTGCCACTCTCTGTAAGACGTGTGTTCCGGTTTTCTGAGGAGAAGGAAACAAACCACACCTGCACAAAAGATGACCGTGGTTTCGAACATGGTATCGAATCCACGATAGTCGGCTAACACGGCGGTGACAATATTGGGAACAGACGTATCCGCCATGCTGTGCTCGATGTAATGGGGGGAGACATGCCGGTTGGCGGGAGAGTCAGGGTCCGACCAAGCAGGGAAATCCCCCGTAGCGTACAAGAGGAGGGACCCCGTCAGAATCACGGCGATGAGACCCAGGACCTTCAATCTTTCGTCCTCCGTGTGGTTCGAAAGACGGCGGCCACAAAGAATACGGTACTGACGCCTGCCCCCACAGAGGCCTCCGTAAACGCGACATCCACCGCACCCATGATGGCCCAGAGAAGACACATCATGAAACTATATGCGCCGAAAAGGATCGCAGCACCGAGAAGGTCCTTGATGACCACGGCCCCCACGGCGGAGAGAACCACCAGGGTCAAAATGACAAGATCCAACTGCCAAATCACGGATTATCTCCTCTTTTCCCCTTTTTTCCAGGGGCTTAGGCCGGCCCGCACACCGGCGTCCACGATCCCGTGAATGGCGGTGGGACTCGACAAAAATATGAACACCACAATCAAGGCAATCTTCAGGCTTACGAGTATATTTTCAAACCCGAATTCATGGAGATTGAAAACGGCCAGGGCTCCCAGCATGAGGAGTGAGCCGCCCGTATCGAGTTTCCCTGCGGGATGAAGCCTGGAATAAAAGTCGGGGAACCGCAAGATGCCGACGGCTCCGCCCGTGAAAAAGATCAACCCGCACAACAAAATAAAGGCAACCGCAATATCCATTTTAAGTCCATTCGTTTGCTTCTATTCCTATTCTCCGAACAATCCTTTTCGCTTCTGAAAATAACGGGATGCCGCCAGGACGGCGATAAAATTCAGCAAGGCATAGGCCAATGCGATATCCACAAACATGTCCACACGGTGATAGATGAATCCGATAAAGATCAAAAGGACCACCGTCTTACTGCCGATGGCATTGGCGCCGATGAGCCGATCCAGCACCGTGGGACCGAATACGGCCCGATAGAGCGACAGCACCATTAGAAGGCTTAGATATAGGGCACAAGACAAGAAAAAGGTATCCATTACTCCTCTTCGAACACGGCCGCGATCCGATCTTCCATCTCACCCGGTAGACCCTCTCTCGACTGCCAATCGATGGCGTGGACCGTAAATATCCCATTCATATTCACATAAACGGTTATGGTTCCCGGCGTCAGGGTGATGGAATTGGCAAAGGTGACCAGGGCCAAATCCTTGTGCAATCGACTTTCGAACCTGAACATCCGAGGATCAATTCGTTCCATCATCTTAGGATGAAATGTCAAGGCGAGAACGTGCAGGTTGGCCATGAAAATCTTATAAAGCAACCACGGAACGTATCGGAGAAAGCGTACACCGGTGCGAAAAAAGCCACGGGTGACAGGGTGGCCGGGGCAAAGGCGTGTCTTTTCTTATGGCGCGTTTCCACGGATCCCGCGTGGTATTCATGGGCGGTATCGCCATATGTCCCTTGTGTTGGTCTCTCCACCGGCACTCTCTTGGCGTCAAATTATTAGATGTTCAGGACATCGGAAGTCGTACATAAAACGATGTCCCCACACCGGGGTCACTCTCGAATGTAATCTCTCCTCCTAATTTCTCAATAATGTTTCTGCAAATGGGGAGGCCAAGCCCGGTGCCCTTTCCAGACGGCTTGGTCGTGTAGAAAAGATCGAAAACCCTTTCAGCCATGTCCTCGGGAATACCCGCCCCGTTGTCCGAAACCACCACTTCTCCCATATGGTCTCTCTTTGATGTACGCAGGCGAATTTTCCCCCCGGATCCATCCTTCTCCTTAATGGCATATATGGCATTGGAAAGCAGATTAATAAAGACCTGCTCGAGCCGCTCCGGGTCTGATCGGAGGGGAGGGGGATCTTCCATCAAATCAAGCACCACCTCGATGTTCTTGGAAATGGTCTCCGAGCGGAGAAATAGGACCGTATTTGTCAACACCTTATGCAAATCGAACGATCGCTTTTCAGATCTGGAATCTCTTGCAAAATTTAGCACCTGATGGGTAATGGATTTACAGCGCTGGGTCTGCTTCTTGATATCCTTAATCGCTTTAACCAGTTCTTCCCTTTCTTCCGAGCTTAGCCCACCGGCATCGGAGATCAGCACTTCAATCCAGCCCGATATCTCGCCGATCACCGCGACCGGGTTGTTAATGTCATGGGCGATTCCTGAGGCAGCGCGTCCCAGTTCCGCCAATCGGTCCACGCGAACCAAATCTTCTCGAAGGCTTTCCGCCGCCGATTGATCTCTCCCGATACCGAGTACGATCTCCCCGCTCTGTCCACCCACAGGAATCCTGATCAGCGATAGATCGCAAGATGTGCGGCCGACCTCACGGTTACGAAACCTAAAAGCGGGAATGACCACGTGGCCCCGCTCACGGCAGGATTGAAGGCCTCTCTCAAACGCAGCCACGTCGTGTACAATTTCCTGAACACTGTGATGGACCACTTCCTCTCTGGAATACCCGAGGAGTCTCTCACCACCTCTGCTGAACGACAGAACAACCCCTTTTTCATTCAGCAAGAAGATCATCTCTCCCGAATGTTCCAAAATGGAGTCGAGATACGCCACCGTCAAATGGGCATCATCGCCCACAACGGGGGGTGTCGCAACTCTTTCCCCATCACGTCCTGTGGGATCAATCGATTCCATAAATCTTGCGCAGCTTGTTGACCGCCTTTTTTATGCCTCTGGCCCCTCTGCCCGACTTATAGATTTCCTCTACCTCTTCACGGAACTTGGCTTGCTGGAGTTCGACTTTCTTCTCGTAGGCTTCTTTTATGGTATCCACGAGATTGTCATATTCGATGGGCTTGAGTAGATATTTGAAGGCATCCTGACGGCCGCTTTCCAGTGCCGTATCGATGGCCCCGTGCCCCGTCAAGACGATACTCTGAAGGAAGGG
>JARRPY010000126.1:0-8614 GCA_037382425.1 Deltaproteobacteria bacterium | reverse complement strand
GGTCTCCACCCCGTCTATACCCGGCATCTTTAGATCCACTACCGCGACGTCGAAGTTGCTGTCGGCCGCTACTTCCATGGCTTCTTCCCCTGAAAAAGTGGCCTTGACCGTAAACCCCTCTCTTAGAAGGCGTTTGGACAAATATTCAAGCAACGTCTCTTCGTCATCGATGAGCAGTACCCTGATATCCGGTTTTTCTTCCATGGCAGGCTCCTTTTCTTGTGGTTGGTTGTGGCAAGAGAAGTAAACCCAAATTTGGTGAGAATGGTAATAATTGTATCCTTTAGTTGTTTTGACGTCAAGTCCGTTTTTGACCCCAGGCGGATTTATGGTCCCCCCTGTGGATTCCTAAGCGGCGAGCCTTTCCCGCCAAAGCCGCATGAGACCTTCCATGTGCAGCCGCTTAAACCCGTTTCTGTCCAAAAACTCTGGGATCTCGTACTGGTTCCCCTGATTCCACCATTGTTTCAACATCGTGCCCGCCTCACGCCGGAGCATCCAGTCATGGCCCAAGGTCTTTTTGAGATGATCGGCCAGAATCGATTCGGTTATCCAGCCCATGAGATAATCCAGACTGTAAAATTCGGGCACCAGATCCAGAAGGTGGCTTTCGGGCTGATAATAGAACCCGGTGTAGCGACGCATATTCTCCCCGTAGACACGTCCGTCACCGAGGTCCCCTGACGAAAACATCTCATATTCCGTCAAGAACTTGGCGGCATATCGCCTGAAAAGGGAGAGATCCTTGAGGACCTTGTAATAATTGATCTCCTCTGCGACGGAAGGACTCATGTCCAGAAAATCCGTCAGAAATGGAACCGACAGGGTGACGTTCTGATTGAGAAAGGCAAAGGACTCGGACAGGCTGAAGGAGGTGGCCATCTCACGATCAACAAGAGACAAGGCAGGCGAGGTAAACACCGCTGACAATCCATGTCCAAGTTCATGCCACAGGGTTTCCACGTCGATCCATCCCCCTTCGGGTTTCATCACGACATAGATCTCTTCCGGGACCTCCAGCACAAAACAGATGGCCTGATTGCTTTTTTCGTCTTCCCTTCCCAGGATGAGATGTAATCCGGGCGTTTTTTTGAGGTTTATTTTCCACACATCAAAAAAGACAATCAGTTCCTCCAAAGACCGTTGTGGTAAAAAATGATCCAGATGACCCAGGCTCAACAGGTAAATGGCGTCGAAACGGGTCAATTCTTCGAGTCCTCGACCAAACCTCTCCCGGGCCCATGCCTCCATGGCTGAAAAATACAGATCATCCGTTTCGGCCAGCATCTCCTTGAGCGCGCTATAACAACCTGCATAGTCAACATCTTTTTTATCTGTCAAATAGGCCAGATAACTCTCAAACCCCAACTCATGTTCGAGCGTTCGGAGCATCACGTCCCAATAATTTAGGGCAAAGGGTTTCAGGAATTTGGCCAAAGGACCGGTCTCTTTCTGAAGTATTTGTCGGGTATGGTACGTACTCCGCTTTTGGCACCATGGAATGACATCCCGCAGATAGATCTTCTCACCTCGGACATGCGCGGCTGCTCCTTTCATCCATGAGCGCATCTCTGTCTCATGGGGAAGTAAGGCCCGTTGAACATAGTGGTCCATAAGGGCATGCCTGAGGCGTTTTTTATTGACGTGCCCATCGAGGGTATCTATGCGGGAAAGGGTCTTTCGTGATATAAATTTACTGAATCCATCGTAGATCTCATATGCCCTAAACGGTGTTTTCTGGCCGTTCCACATGGCAAGGGCCTGAAGTTTCCATCGATAATTCAGGTGATACAGCGTGTTTTCGATGTCTGAGAGCGTCAATTCATCACGCATGTCACGTGCCTCCGCCTTGATTCCCATGTCGGGTTGTTTTTTGCGCCGATACTTGAATCAACCCCCCGTTTCTGGTAGATGTCCTTTGGAACAACATTCATCCGGCCTGTTACCGGGGTAATACCTGTAACATAGAGGGGCCGATCTTATGGCCAAATGGGGAGCACATGATGTCTGGTCTTTCCGAAATCTTGTTGCTGGTCGTCATCGTACTGGTGGTGTTTATGCTCCCCAGGATGCTCAACAAAAAATCCGATGGCACTTCCCAGCGACCGGTTGAACGGTTCAAGTTAACCGGCCGAATGCGATTGGCCATTCTCGTTTCTGTGATCTGGCCGGGGCTGATGGCGCTCTTGCTCAAACCCTGGAATGGCAATGGGTTTCTGTTTATGTGCTTGGGCGTTGCACCCATTGCATTGATCTGGAGCATCTCTTGGGTATTTATCGGGTTCAAGAAAGACAGGGATTGACCCTCAGCGATTCACACCCACACCCCATCGAGGCTATTGAAAAAGTTCACGATAGGCCCCCCGGTGCGCCTTTTGCCACTTGGGACAAAAGGCGGGCTTTCCTTTCTGAACGAGTTGATTACAGGCATCGCATTTCGGACTGCATTTGATGATGGAGGGGTCTTCGCCTTTGCGTGCCTTTGAAGGCCACTTGGGGTCCACCCACAGCATGCGTGCCAATCCGACGAGGTCACACCTTTTTTCTTTCAGAATGGTTTCCGCCCGTGCGGGGGTCGAAATCCGGCCGGCTGCAATAACCGGCACCTTTACGACCTTCTTGACGGCGTGGGCAAGGGGGACCATGTACCCGGGTCTCATTGATTTTTTCAGGATCTCCGGGAGAAAAAAAGATTCGTAGGTTCCGCCCATAACGGATAGATAGGCCACCCCATTTTCCGCCAACGCCTGGGCCAACACTTTCGACTCATCGAGGTGCAGGCCGTCGGGCAACCATTCATCCGCGAGAAAACGGTAACCCACTGGAAAATCGCCTACCTGGTCTTTCACTCGCTTCAACACCTCGAGGGGAAACCGGATCCAATTCTCCAGACTCCCCCCGTATGCATCGTCCCGCCTATTGGTCCGAGGAGATACGAATTGGGAGAGGAGGTATCCGGTTCCACCATGAAGTTCCACCATGTCGAAGCCGGCCTTCTTGACCCTCAGGGCCGCATTGGCATATTGTTTCTGGATGGTATGGATCTCTCTTTTGGTGAGGGGCCGGGGCATCTGTCCGAAAGTGGACACGGCGGAAGGGGCGACTTTCTCGCCATATGCATAGCGGCCGGCATGGTTAATTTGCAAACCGGCAAGGGCCTTTTGACCCTTTATGGCGTCTGAAAGCGTTTGAAGTCCACCGATATAGCGGTCGTGATCACATCGAAGGGTTCTCGGGCTGCCACTCCCTTTGGGCGTGATGCTCGAATTTTCAACCACCACCAAGGCGACGCCGCTTTTGGCCATGAGTTCATAATGGTACCGCATCAACGGAGAGACTTTTCCCCCTTCCTCCGCATAACCTAAGTAGAAAGGCGCCATGGTCAGACGGTTCTTAAGCCTCAGGCCGTCGAGCGTTAAGGGCTTGAACAGGTGTGGATAAGCGGTTTTTTTCATCTCCATCCTCCTTTCTTTTCATCCACCAGAAGTGCTCGCTTGAGGCCAGAGTCAATATTCATTTATTTCATAGGCCAAATGGATGCACTTGTCCTTAATGCGCCCTACGATTTCCGATCGCCGGCCCCGGACCCAAGCGGGCAGATCCCTATCCCAGCGCGCTTCACCGGGGATATGGATCACAGAAGGCCGCTTCAAACCGGGATCGACCTGAAATTCGATCCGGTTATTCCCCTCATTGTATAGGATATATCGAAAGGCGATCAACACATCCCAGGAAGTGCCGCTGTCGCCGGGTGCCCCCTCTTGGGGTTGTTTCGAACCGTCGCTCATTCCCTTCCTCGGACCGATCTCATCCATTTGCGCGATACGACGCAAATGCCGACCCCCTTCAAAAGGCGTTTGAAGCCAGGTCTTTACAATTTCCAGCGCCTCATTTTCACCGAGAAGCCTCGCGCCCAAAGAGAGCATATTGGCATCGTTGTGGGCCCTGGCCAGCCGGGCCGTTTCCAGATCCCAGCACAAGGCGCATCGAATGCCCGACATTCGGTTGGCGACCATGGCCTCTCCATTGCCCGACCCTCCAAGTACGACGCCCCGTGTAACCGCCCCCGTCCGGACGGCCTCGGCCACCGGCCGAATAAACAGGGGATAGTCCACCGCCTTATCCGAATCCGTGCCGAAATCCCGGACCTGATGCCCCATTTTTACCAGAAACGCTTTGGTGACTTCTTTAAGTTGAAATCCGGCGTGATCACTGCCGATACCGATCTGCATAAACACCTCCACCGCTTAACATCACGTGCTCAATCAACCAGGCCTTCGCTTTTCATTTTACATCTTAACAGCGTCCCAATGATGTGGCCAGAAAAAATCGTTCACGCAGATGTGCCTTTGTCACGCCATTTAACCTTGACAGACCTTTTCATTTCGAAGATACTCTTCCCCCATATATGTTATGGAGGTAGGCAATTGGATATACGACTTAAATCTCGCGTCGAATGTACGGATGGTCCCATCGGCCATCTGGAAAACATTATCCTCAATCCCAAGACTCAAAAGGTGACGTACCTGGTGGTCAGAGAGAACGACGTTCAAAACACCCTTCGATTGGTGTCGGAACACTTGATTGAGAAGAGTTCCCCTGAAACCATTTTCCTTACCATCAACAAGGAGCGTTTCAGGAGGATGAAACCCTTCATACAGGAGGAATATATTCCTTCCAATATCACCCTCTACATGGCGGAAATGGAGGGATACGATCTGGGCACGCCTGCCGCGGTATTCGTCGAGCATGAAGAAGTTCCGGCCGGGGGCATCGTGGTCCGAAAAGGGGAAAAGGTCTTTGCCACGGACGGTCATGTGGGAAAGGTGGACGAATTCCTTATAGAAAAAATGAAGGGACGCATCACCCACCTCATCATGCGGGAAGGCCATCTGTGGGGGAAAAAAGACATATCCATCCCGGTCAACCAGATTGACCGGTATGAGGACGGAGACATCCGCCTGAAAATCAGCAAGAGCGAGGTGGAATCCCTCCCCGTTGTCGAGTTGACATCGAATTAGTGGCCATCCACCAATAGTATTCGGGCTCTGAAGCGTTTCCAATGTAGACATCCGACGTCCATATATACCACAAATTAGGACACCTCCGTTACAGGAACGCAAGGGTTCCACCAGTCGACCCTCAAAAGCCACTCCCTATGGGCAAAAAGAAAGTTGTCATCATCGGCGGCGGTCCGGCCGGACTCATGGCGGCGGGACAAGCGGCCAAAGGGGGCACCCACGCCATTCTCCTTGAAAAGATGTCCCGCCCGGGCCGTAAACTCTCCATCACCGGCAAGGGTCGGTGCAACATCACCAATGTGGCGCCATTGGACGATTTTATGTCTCACTTCGGCAAGAACGGGCGTTTTCTTCGCCAGGCCTTCGGATATTTTTTTACCCCTGAACTCATCCAAGTCTTCAAAGAACGTCGTCTCCCATTGGTAACGGAAAGGGGCGGCCGTGTGTTTCCTAAAACCGGCAGAGCACTGGACGTCCTGGCCGTGATGACACGATGGCTCAGGCGTCGTGGGGTAAGGGTGAAAACGTCTTCCCCGGTGGAGCACATCATCATCCGTAAGGGCGTCCTGAGGGGCGTTATGTCTAAGGGAATCGAACTTCCGTGCGATGCGGTCGTGCTGGCCACGGGTGGCGCCTCCTATCCGGCAACCGGTTCCACAGGAGATGGGTACCGGCTGGCAGGATCCGCAGGTCACCGCATCGTTTCCATACGCCCGGCCCTCGTCCCCCTTGAAACCGACGGGGACACGGCCTCTCGGCTGGCGGGACTGGACCTGCGGAACGTCAACCTGCGCCTCATGGTGAACGCCAAACGGCGCGCACAGGCATTCGGGGAAATGCATTTCACCGAATTTGGCGTGAACGGGCCTGTCACGCTCACCCTCAGCGGCAAGGCCGTGGATATCATCAGGACCGGAGAACACCTCGATCTTTCCGTGGATCTCAAACCCGCCCTCGATGAAAATAAACTGGATGCCAGGCTCATGAGAGACATCTCCGCGAGGGGAAAAGAAGCGGTTCCCTCATTTTTGCGAGGTCTGCTCCCCCATCAATTGATCCCCATTTGCCTCGAGATGGCGAGGATTCCCGCTCACCGCAGGGTCAGTTCCATCACTGCAGAAGAACGGAAGCGTTTGAGAACATGGCTTAAGGATTTTCGCCTCCATGTGACCGGACACCGCCCTCTGGCGGAAGCCGTCATCACCGCCGGCGGTGTGGATACAAGGGAAATAGAGCCGAGGACCATGGAATCCCGTATCACCAAGGGGCTTTTCATCGCCGGAGAACTCCTCGATGTCCACGCGGACACGGGTGGATACAATCTTCAGGCGGCATTCTCCACCGGTTGGCTTGCGGGGCGTGCGGCCGCGCAGGCGGATTAGATCATGAAACGCATCAGGAAATGGGTGTTACGGGGAATGGGGGTCGTTCTTTTCGCGATCCTCCTCGTTGCGCTCGGCTTATTTCTCACCCCCCGCCTGGTTTCCACCCAGTGGTTCAAACATCAACTCGAGTCAGCTGCCGCCAATGTCTTGCACCGTCCCGTCCATATCCAGACCCTCATCTGGAGCTGGACGGACGGCATTCGCATCAATGGCGTGACAGTGGATGACACGCCCTCTTTTTCAGAAAAGCCCCTGTTTTCCATCGATCATGCCTCCCTGAAAATAGATATGGGGTCGCTTTTAAGGCGGCGGCTTGTCTTTCTTTTCGACATGGAGGGGGTGCGGGTTCTTTTGGTGAGACATAAAGATGGCCGAAACAATGTAGAAGCGCTCATGGCGGCGTTCGGGCCACCATCTAAAAAAACCAAAGAAAAGCATGAAAGCCGTCTGCTCCCGTTTGTGCTTCCTGAGGATGTCGTCGCCCATATCGGGGTTAAACTCCTGACCATCCAGATTGACGACCGCCTCCAGGATCGCACCCTCCTGATCCACGATGCGTCATTGCGACTCACGGCGCCTTCCCTTCAACAAAAACCGCTCTATCTCCTGGTATCGTCTGAACAGACACTGGATGGCTCGCTGCTCCCCCCTCTGCGTTTGGGCATCCGTGTCAGCGACCTCCTGACCCCGTCCTGGCGTCTCGATCTAAAGCACCTTTCGGATGCGCTACGGCCCATTTTATCGACATCCCTTCCCGAGACATCGGGCCGCGTGGACATGAAACTCGAAGGATCGGGACAGCCCGATGACCATATCACCTTCCACTTGGACATCACAGGAAAGGGGCTGAGCGCAAGGGGGGGCCGGCTAAAAAACCTGGAGATCGCCCCCCTCAACCTGAGCATCGCCAATGAGGGCGTCCTCTATCCCCAGGCGAAAACGGCGGAGATAACCGACGGCGAAATTCGGATACAGGAAAAGACCCGCCTCCCGTGGAGAGGCATGCTGAGGCAACTTGAGTCCAATAAATTTGGGCTGGATCTTACCATCGGGCCCCTCATGATCGATCTCGACGAGATCACCCGTGTCCTGAAGGGCATTATCCCTTCCGGCATCACCATCGAACAGAAAAAAGGCCATGGAAACTCGAAAAATTCACAACTGGCGATCGAAAGAATGGCCATAAACGGGAAGCTTCCTGATGGTGAGACCACCATTCAATTGAACGATCTTAAATTGAATCTCCCCGCACTCAAAGCCAATATTCCCGCGGGCGCGTTCGGGGCAAAGGACATCCGATTTCATGTGAAGGCGGCAGAGGCCGTTCTGTCCTCGGGATTTCCTTCACGGTTGACCCTGTCTTCGGGTCTTGGAATGGACACGGTTCACCTCAAGGGGCCCAAGGATCTGAAGATCAGAGAGGTTGAACTGAACACCCTGAGCCTTAAAACCGCCCGTATGGCCCCCACCGAAAAAGGACTCATGGGTGTGACAGGAGAGGTTTCTCTCCAAACGGCGGGAATATTCAAGGGGATATCCGCTCCGGCCTGGGGCAGCGTGCCCTCCCTCAGCCACCGTTTTGACGCCAGCGTTCATCTGGTCCCCTCCCCTGCCGCCACAATTGAAAACATGCTTTTTTCTCTTGACCTGGCGCAGCCTGCAGACCTCAGGCCCTTGGACATCAAACTGGGTCAGGATATCCGTATGATGTGTAGACTGAAGGGAGGCCGTATTCAAAAAAGCGGTGCCATCCAGATTGATGCGGAACAGATGACGGCCGATCTCGACATGGGGGATTTGTTTAAGGGACATCTGACTGCAGGCTTTAAAAACTTGGGATCCGAACGTCTCAAATCCGATGGCCGCATCGCATTGGATGCAGGAAAACTCCTTGCCCTGCTCCCTCAAGCCAGGCGACCCAAGGGGCGTTTGACCGGCAGGATGGCCCTTGAGTGGAAATTCGGGGGGAGACGGCCACGGCCTGGTGAAATTCAGAGGATCATTGATGGTCAACAGCCCCTCTCATCGAGAATAAAAGAGGCGCCGTTTATTCAGCATTTGAAGCTCCTCACCCGCTTGAAAGATGTGGGGATCGATCTTAGCCTATCAGACCAAGACCGAGTCAGTGCCGGCGGCATCCATACCCCCTCTCCGCTCATTCTTGAACTCGAAGGAGGGCTAAACCGTGTCGATCTCAAAGGGGGGCTG
>JARRPY010000125.1:5958-13173 GCA_037382425.1 Deltaproteobacteria bacterium | reverse complement strand
GTTGTGGACTGGGCATTGGGGGTTCGTGACCGAGAATCAACATCCAGCGCCTTGAATCTTGCATCAGGAATCAGAAACACCCTTAGACTTTGAGCTTTCAGCCTTGAGCTTCTATGGGTGCATGACCATGGACTTTTCCCGCTTAATCTGTCAAAATCCGATACTATGGGATTCATACTCCGTCATCGATGCCCTGGTAAAGACTCTATAGAATCGTCATTCCCGCGAAAGCGGGAATCCGGAAGTGTTTAAAAATATTGGATTTTGGATCAAGTCCGGAAAGTCAAACAAGGCAGGCCCTGACTTACGAAACCATCATCACTTAGATCTCGATCAAAAATAAGGCAGGCTCCGAAGGAACGCACGCCATGGCCGATCAGCCGACTTATGAGGAACTGATGCAGCAGATAAGGGTTCTGAAAGCAGCGGCCGTGCAGCACGAAGAGACCGTAAAGGCCCTTAAGGACCGCGAGAAGCGATATCGACTCCTGGTAGAAGAAAGCTTCGACGGCATTTTCATCCAAAAGGGGCCCACCATCATATTCGCCAACCAGCAATTGCATCATATGCTGGGATATGACGTGGCAGAACTCTTAGGCATGGATCACTGGCGGGTGTACCATCCCGAATACCGGGAGGTCACCCGGCGTCGGGCCCAGGCCCGTATGCGTGGCGAAAAAGTCCCCACCCATTATGAGGTAAAACTCAACCGTAAGGATGGGTCGTGGTTTTATGGAGAGATCGGCGCCCGCGCCATCGATGTGGAAGGAGAGCCCGGGGTACAAGTCTGGGTCAGGGATATCCATGAGCGTAAGCTCGCGGAAGAAGCCCTCCGGAAGAGTGAACAGAAATACAAGGCGATCCTCGACAACATCCAGGAGGGCTATTACGAAGTCGACATTGAGGGGAATTTCACCTTTTTCAATCGATCCATGTGCGAGATTCTCGGTTACCCACCGGATGAGATGATGGGGATGAACAATCGGCAATACACGGATAAGAAATTTGCGAAAAGGGTATACAGCACCTTTAATCAAGTGTATACCACGGGGGCGCCGGCCAAAGGGTTTGACTGGGAATTGATTCGAAAAGACGGTTCCGTAAGAATAGTGGAGACATCCGTTACGCTCATCAGAGATTTCGAAAACCGACCCGGGGGGTTTCGGGGCATCGCCCGGGACGTCACCCGGGAAAAGCGGCTGGAGGCCCAGATTCAGCGGGCCGAGAAGATGGAAACCATCGGGACCCTGGCGGGCGGCGTGGCCCACGACCTGAACAACATCCTCTCGGGCCTGGTGAGCTACCCGGAGCTTCTGCTGCTGCAACTCCCCGAGGAGAGCCCTCTGAGAAAACCCATCGAAACCATCCAGAAATCCGGGGAAAAAGCGGCGGCCGTGGTACAGGACCTGTTGACCCTGGCTCGTCGAGGGGTGGTGGTCACGGAGCCGGTGAATCTCAACGATCTGATCCGGGAATACCTCCAGAGTCCGGAATACGCCCGGGTCAGGGAGTTCCATCCCGGTGTGGAGACCGAGATCCGACTCGAGGATACGTTGTTGAACATTCCGGGGTCGCCGACCCACTTGTCCAAGACCCTGGCCAACCTCATCTCCAATGCGGCGGAGGCCATGCCGGCCGGCGGCCGGATAGTGCTGCGCACTGAAAACCGCTACATCGACGCACCGTTAAGCGGCTATGACGATGTAAGGGAAGGGGACTATGTGGTATTCAGCATATCCGACACAGGGACCGGGATCTCCTCAGAAGACATCGAAAAGATATTTGAGCCCTTTTACACCAAGAAAAAGATGGGGAGAAGCGGGACGGGCCTGGGTATGGCCGTGGTGTGGGGGACGGTCAAGGACCACAACGGGTATATCGACGTCAAGAGCGCCGAAGGTGGCGGAACCACCTTCAGACTCTATTTTCCGGCTACCCGGGAGGTACTGTCCGAAACTCGGGCCAAAGTCCCGGTGACGTCGTACAGAGGGAAAGGGGAATCGATTCTGGTGGTGGATGATGTGGCCCAGCAGCGGGAACTGGCCGCGGAGATGCTGGAGCAGTTAGGATACAGGGTCGAGGTGGTATCGAGTGGTGAGGAGGCGGTTGAATATCTAAAAAACCACCAGATGGACCTGCTGGTCCTGGACATGATCATGGACCCGGGATGGGACGGTCTCGACACCTACCGGAAGATTCTTGAGATTCATCCCGGCCAGAAGGCGGTCATTGCCAGCGGATTTTCAGAGTCCGCCCGGGTGAAGGAAGCCCAGCGTCTCGGCACCGGATCCTATATCAAAAAACCCTTCTTGATGGAAACACTGGGCATGGCGGTCCGCCGGGAATTGGAGCGATAAAAAATGGCCTCCCAGCGCCCCATACATATTGAATACCGACCCATTGGGATCATCCACAGCCCTTTTGAGTCCCTAGAAGGGATGCCCATTCAGCCCGCCGGTGCCCAAGGCGTCGAGGGGACCGTCGACATATTCGATGCCTTTCGCCCGGGGCTGAAAGATCTCGATGGATTTTCTCATATCATTCTCCTGTATTCGTTTCATAAGAGCGCGGGCTACGAGCTTGAGGTGATACCATTCTTAGATACCGTCCCGCGGGGGGTCTTTGCCACCCGAGCGCCCAAACGACCCAATCCCATCGGCGTCTCCGTGGTGGCCCTTAAACGCATGGAAAATGGGGTTCTTCACATCGAAAATGTGGATATCCTCGACGGCACCCCCTTGCTCGACGTCAAGCCCTACATCCCTGAATTTGATCATGCCGACCATGTTAAGACCGGGTGGTTGGGTCAGTCTCGGCAGGATGTCTCTCGTAAGCAATCAGATAACCGGTTCAAGTAAAAAGGCATCATCGTCTGCGGAGGACTCCCCGGCCCTTTATGACGACAAGGATCGAAATGGCGGATTCACCGAGAAACCCCTTGACATACGAGATAAAACCGAATATATTAATATATGTTGTCTAAATATTTTCCTACCTCTTGGGGGATTCGGCGAAGACCGGATATCTGAAAAAGCTCCATAACAACTCTGCTTTGTAACCTTCTTTCGCTCTTAAAAGCGTTCTTTTAGGTACACATCAAAGTCCACACATGGATCGCACAATCCGGACGTATTCAGAGATCTGTTTGAAATGGCTATTTCAGGGCCTGGGGCCCATGTTGAGGATGTATCGCCCCGGGATCCTTCGAGAAGATAGAACCGTTGTTCTCACAAATGGTTTCGCTTAAGCACGAACGTTAAACGGAGAGGGATAATGAATCTGATTGAACTGAAACAAATGAAAATCAGTCAACTGACTGAGTTGGCCAAGAAATTGAAGATCGATGGGGCCTCCGGAATGCGGAAGCAGGATTTGACCTTTGCGTTGCTGCAGGCCCAATCCGCCCAAAATGGTCAGATATACGGAGAGGGGGTCTTGGAAATCCTTCCCGACGGGTTCGGCTTCTTAAGGGCGCCCGATGCCAATTACCTGCCGGGTCCCGACGACATCTACGTGTCGCCCTCCCAGATTCGCCGGTTCAATCTGAGAAAGGGAGATACCATTACCGGGCAGATCCGTCCCCCAAAAGAGTCTGAAAGATACTTCGCCCTCTTGAAAGTGGAAAAGGTCAATCACGAGGACCCCGAAATCGCCAGGGAAAAGATCCTTTTCGATAACCTGACCCCGCTGTATCCTGAGGAACGAATCACTCTGGAGGTCACACCCGACAATTATTCCGCCAGAATCATGGATCTGATGACCCCCATCGGCAAAGGCCAGAGAGGCCTCATTGTGGCACCCCCGAGGACGGGGAAGACCATGCTGCTCCAGAACATTGCCAACAGCGTGACGGCGAACAACAAGGATATTCATAAAATCGTCCTCCTCATCGATGAGCGTCCTGAAGAGGTGACCGACATGGCCCGCTCCGTAGAGGCGCAGGTGATCAGTTCGACATTTGATGAACCGCCCCAACGCCATGTCCAGGTGGCGGAAATGGTCATTGAGATGGCCAAGCGACTGGTGGAGCACAAACGGGACGTGCTCATCCTCCTGGACAGCATCACGAGGCTGGCAAGGGCCTATAATGCGGTGGTGCCGCCCAGCGGTAAGATTCTTTCCGGTGGATTGGATTCCAATGCGCTGCACAAACCGAAGCGATTTTTCGGGGCCGCCCGGAACATGGAGGAGGGGGGAAGTCTGACCATCATCGCCACTGCTCTGATCGAGACGGGAAGTCGAATGGACGAGGTGATTTTCGAGGAATTTAAAGGCACCGGCAACATGGAAATTCATTTGGACCGTAAACTGAGTGACCGGCGGGTCTTTCCCTCCATAGACATCAACCGCTCCGGTACCCGAAAAGAGGAACTGCTCCTCGAAGAAGCGGATCTGAATCGCATCTGGATATTGCGAAAGCTCCTGGCCCCGCTGACCCCCGTGGACAGCATGGAATTTCTGCTTGCAAAAATTAAAGGAACCCAGGATAATAAGGATTTCCTCGCTTCCATGAGCGAGTAGGTGCTAGGCAGTGTCGTGTCACACATCAAGTGTGAGCCAAAAGAAAATGAGGCGTTACCGACGTCCTTCCGGCGAATCCCGGATCGGGGTCCGGGACAGGCTACCGGGATCCAGCATTTTTGGCTATTTCGGAGATTCCGGATTCCGGGTGGAAGCCCGGAATGACGACGTCTTCACGATATTTCAGACATGACAGAACACTGGTTTTTCTCCGCGTCTCAGCGCGAAAAGAACCTTTTACGGGACGATCAATATTCAAAAGAAGCAAAACAGGAGAACACGACTCATGAAAGAAGGGATTCATCCGGAATACCACAAAACCACGGTACGCTGTGCCTGTGGAAATGAATTTGAAACCGGCTCCACCATGAAGGAGATCAACATCGAAATCTGCTCCAAATGCCATCCGTTTTTTACGGGCAAACAAAAGCTGGTGGATTCAGCCGGCCGTGTGGAGCGATTCAGGAGAAAATACGCCAAGTTCAACAAGGCCTCAGAAGCGAGTGAATCGGAAAAGTGATTTCCACCATGTCCACCCCCATGACCGGCGCATTCTATTAGCGCCCTCCTCTCCGGCCCGAGACCTCTCTAAACGGTGATCACGGGTCTCGGCCCGTCATTTGTGCCGCTCTAATCCCGTGGTCGCTTTCGTGACTCGGCCACGGAATCACCCCAAACCATAGTGATAGGTCGTCTGTTAGGACTAAAGGATGATTGAGGTGTGGTGATGTTTGCCAAAGTAAAAGAAATTGAAAATCGATATAGTGATCTGGAGGATCAGTTAAGCCGACCAGAGATCATTCACGATCAAAAAGTGTACCAGAGGTATGCAAAGGAGCACAGTCAACTGGCGCCCATCGTGGAAACCTTTCGGGAGCATGAATCCGTCCGGGAAGAGATCGTCAGCAACAAGTCCCTTCTCAATGATCCGGATCCGGACATGCGGAAACTGGCGAGGGAAGAGAACGAAAAACTGGATGACCAACTCGAAAAACTCGAATACCAGTTGAAACGACTCCTCCTTCCCAAGGACCCCAACGACGAAAAGAATATCCTCCTGGAGATCCGGGCCGGGACCGGCGGGGAAGAAGCCGCCCTGTTCGCTGCCGATCTCTTCAGAATGTACACCCGCTACGCCGAATTACAGCGGTGGAAAACGGAGATCATGAGTCAAAGCGAGACCGGGATCGGTGGGTTCAAGGAGATTATTGTCCTGGTGGAGGGAAATAATGCCTTCAGCCGGCTCAAATATGAGAGCGGCGTTCATCGGGTCCAGCGGGTGCCCGAGACCGAGGCACAGGGGCGAATTCATACCTCTGCGGTCACGGTGGCGGTCCTCCCCGAAGCGGAAGAAATTGATGTGGAGGTCAATCCCGAAGACCTCCGCATAGACGTCTACCGCTCCACCGGCCACGGGGGCCAGCATGTCAATACCACCGATTCGGCCGTACGCATCACCCATCTCCCCAGTGGCCTCGTGGTCACTTGCCAGGATGAAAAATCGCAGCATAAGAACAAGGCCAAGGCCATGAAGGTCCTCAGATCGCGGCTTCTGGATCTCCAAACCGCCGAGCAGCAATCCAAGATCTCTGAGGAGAGAAAGAACATGGTGGGCTCAGGGGACCGGAGTGAACGGATCCGGACCTACAACTTCCCTCAGGGCCGGATCACGGATCACCGAATCGGTTTAACCCTCTACAAACTGGAAACCTTTCTTCAGGGGGAACTGGACATGGTCATCGATCCCCTCATCACCCATTACCAAACAATGGCCCTTAAGAGCGCCGGGGATGCGCACACCGAGTGAACCGAAATCGGCCAACAGACGTCACGCCGTGCCTTTTGAACCCTGGCGGATAAAGGATCTCCTTCAGGTCACCGCCCGCTACTTAGAGGAAAAGGGGATCGAGGCCCCGCGGCTCAATGCAGAGGTACTGCTGGCGCATCAACTTGACCTTGACCGTGTGGCCCTGTATCTTAATTTTGACCAGCCGCTGACCGAAGAAGAACTCGCAGGCTATCGTTCATTGATAAAGAGACGCGTTGCCCGGGAGCCCCTTCAGTATATCACGGGCATCCAGGAGTTCTGGTCGCTTCAGATGTCGGTCTGCCCCCACGTCCTCATCCCCAGGCCGGAGACCGAAATCCTGGTGGATCAGGTCATACACTTGGCAAAGGACCTGGAAAGGGAAAAAGACAAAGGCGTCCACATGGTCGAATTGGGCACAGGCTCCGGCGCCGTCGCCATTGCCCTGGCGAGAGAACTGCCCGGCGCGACCCTGCTGGCCACCGATCTCTCCCCGGCCGCGCTCCAGGTGGCCCTTGAAAATGCCGTGACCCACGGGGTGTCGGACCGGATTACATTCGCTGAAGGGGATCTGTGGGGCCCCTTGGAGGAAAGGGGCCTCAAATGCGACCTCGTGATATCCAACCCGCCCTATGTGTCAAAAAGCGAATTTGCCGCACTTCCTCCCGAGGTTCGGGATCATGAGCCTGGCCAGGCCTTGGACGGGGGGGATGAGGGAATGGATTTTCTGGAAAGAATCATCCGGGGGGCGCCCGGGTTTTTGAATCCCGGCGGCTGGGTCGCCTTGGAAATGGCCCCGCATCAAACCCGGAAAGCCCTCGACCTGATGGACGAGACCGGCGCCTATGACCACAAAGATCGTATAAAGGATTACAGCGGCCGATACC
>JARRPY010000125.1:0-5930 GCA_037382425.1 Deltaproteobacteria bacterium | reverse complement strand
ATTAATATCCCCCTCCGGGGTGGCGGCGAACCTAAAAAGCCTAAGGGTCGATATATGAACGTCATGAGAGCCCAACCCATTGTCCTTGCCGGTATGTTGGCTTTGCTTTTCGTCCTGTGGGCCAGGCCTTCACAAGCCGCCAGTCCCATGCAGGTGACGGTCAGCATCCTGCCCCAGGCCTATTTTGCAAAGAAGATCGCAAAGAATCTGGCAAAGGTATCGGTGATGGTACCCCGTGGTTCGAGTCCGGCCACCTACGAGCCGAGACCATCACAGATGGCGGATCTAACCCGCGCCACTCTCTACTTCGCCATCGGCGTCCCCTTTGAAGCGGCGTGGCTCCACAAATTCGCGCGGATGAACCCTCATATGCGAATTGTCCATACGGATAAAGGGATACAAAAACGCACGCTCTCCACACATCTCCATCAAAAAACGACAGATCATCCCCCCTCAGCGTCATCTGTCCTTCCGGGGACAGACCCGCATATCTGGCTCTCCCCGCACCTGGTCAAAAAGATTGCCCGCAACATGGCGGATGGGTTCACACAGGCGGATCCGGAGCACAGGCAGCAGTACGAAAATAATCTAAAGTCATTTGAGATGGAACTGGACCGGCTCGATCATCGGATCAGGGCGATGTTGAATGACGGGAAACGAAAGCGCTCGGTATTCCTGGTCTTTCATCCCAGTTGGGGATACTTCGCAGACCAATACGGACTCAAACAGGTCCCCATGGAGGTTGAAGGGAAATCCCCCAGCGCCATGGAGATGGTGAGACTGACCCGGTATGCCGGAGAAATGGGGATCGAACGGATATTTGTTCAACCCCAGTTTTCCAAAAAGCGTGTGGAGGCCATGGCAAGGCAGATGGGGGCGAGCGTGGTGACGGCAGATCCGTTAAATGAAGACTGGGAGAAAAACCTGCTCCATGTGGCCAGGCAGTTCAAGCAGGCCTTGGATTAGGCGATGTTCGCTCATACCACCCCGTCACCCCGGCGAAAGCCGGGGTCCAGAAGTAGTCGTGGAAAGTGGATTCCGGCTTCCGCCGGAAAGACTTGTGCGTGCACCGATACCACCATTGACGCCTTAATATGACGGCCTTGGGTTTAAGCGCTAAAGGAGAGATGAGTCACATGTCCGAACCCGCCCATAAGAAATGGAAAACCAAATTGGTCTCCCCTGAAACGGTCCTATCAAAGATCCGGCCGGGCATGAGCATCTTTTTGGGGACCGGCGTGGCAGAGCCCCGCACCCTGGTCAAAGCGCTTTTGGCCTCCAATGCCGGGAATTTGCGGGACCTGGAATTCATACAGCTGGTCAGTTTCGGCGAGGCGGTCAGCATACCGAACAATGACGTCAATAAATTCCGCCTCAAGACCTTTTTTGAGGGATGGGTGGCCAGCGAGGCCATCAGCGCCGGCCGAGTGGACCTCATCCCGACGCGATTTTCCCGAATCCCCATGCTGATCTCTTCCGGGAACATCACGGTGGATGCGGCGTTTATTCAGATCACCCCACCGGACAAGGCAGGATATTGCAGCCTGGGACCCGCCGTGGATGCGGCGAGACAGGCCATGGAGCAAGCCTCCCTCATCGTGGGGGAGATCAACAAACACGCACCCAGGACCCTGGGGGACACATTTGTTCATGTGGACGACTTCCATTACCTGGTTGAAGCCCGGGAGCCCCCCATCTACTTTTCGCGTTGGCCGGTGGATGAGGTCTTTGACAAGGTGTCCGCCAATGTGGCCGCGCTCATAGAGGACGGCAGTTGTATCGCCTTTTCCGTGGGGCCTCTCTTCGACGCCCTGGCCCACCATCTGAAGGGGAAGAAACACTTGGGCATCCATTCCCCCTTTTTTACCGATGCGCTCATGGATCTCCTCAAGAGCGGGGCGGTAACCAATCGACGAAAAGGCATTTTCTTAGGAAAATCCGTCTGTGCCTACGCGCTGGGCACCAAAGAATTGATGCGATGGCTCCATCGCAACCCCCTCATCGAGTTCCAGGGCATCGACGTGGTGGCCGACCCCAAGCGGATTGGGAGTAACGATCACTTCATCGTGGTCCTACCCTCCAGGAAGGTGGACCTGACCGGTGGAATTGCGCTCCACAGTGGAAAAGGAAACGTGGGCGCGGGTCCCAGTGAAGCACAGGAGTTCTTTAAAGGGGCGGCCTTTTCCAAGGGGGGGAGAACCATCTTTGCCCTCCCCAGCCGGAATCTCGAGGGAAAGTCCAATATCCTGATTTCGGTGGATGAGTACCCGAATCAATTTTCCAACCGGGAATCCCTGGACCTGGTGGTCACCGAATACGGGGTGGCCGCCCTGACCGGGCGGACCATTCGAGAACGGGCCCTCGCCCTCATCGACATTGCCCATCCGGACGATCGGGCGGAACTGGTGCGCCAGGCCAAGGAGAGGAACATCCTTTACCCGGATCAGATGTATCTATCGGAATCGGGGCGACTGTATCCCCAGGATCTGGCGTGTACCCAGACATTCGAAGGCGGACTGACCATCCGTTTTCGGGCCATCAGGCCATCGGATGTGGATGAAATGAGACGGCTTTTTTACCGGTTTTCAGACAAATCCGTCTACTACCGATATTTCTCTCCCATCAAAACCATGCCCCATGCCAAGATGCAGGAGTACGTCAACATCGATTACACCAAGACCATGTCCGTTGTGGGGGTCATGGGGGAACCGGGTGAGGGGCGCATCATTGCCGAGGGACGTTACGTGCGTCTCCCCGAGGAACCCTACGGGGACGTGGCATTTGTGGTGGATGAGGCCTATCAGGGGCATGGGATTGCCACCTTTATCTACCGCATGCTCACCAAAATAGCCAAAGACAAGGGACTCCAGGGCTTTAAGGCCGATGTACTGGCCAGCAACAAGGCCATGCTCAAGGTCTTCGAGTCGGCATCAGAAGGCCCTCTTAGGGCGGTTTTGGACAGCGGGGTCTATGAACTCACCATCCCCTTTCGGAAAAATGAGGCGTCGTGATCATGTCACACGTCATTGACCTGGACAGAGAACGGCGCCTGATCCGCGTTAAGCGGGCCTTTCGGAACTGGGCCGCCCGGTTCAAGGAGGACTTCGGGCCGGAGACGCACCTCGGCGATATCTCCCTTGATACCCTTTGCGTCCGCTTTGAATGCATGAAGCGCCTGGGATGGCTGGAGCGCTACCCGGGAGAGGAATACGCCCTGGTATCCCTGGTGACGCAATTTGATCGGCTGGCCCCCGGGCTGCAGGCAAACATCCCCCATCTCAGGAAGGATCACCCCGAATACCCCAAATTCGCCGTGATCAGCACCTATGACAAGGAAGGTTTTGTCAGGAAATTGATTCCAAAGCTCATGCGGGCATTGGATGACTACGGGAAGACCTTGTAGACCTTATCCCCTTCCCTGACCCGTTCCTTGACCTGGATGCCCACCAGATCCCCGGCCTTGGCCTCCTGAACCGGCTGGTTGTCCACCTCCATGCTGGTGATTTCCTGCTCAAAGTCCGTGGTGTGTCCACTGTATTTGAGCACATCGCCCACGGCCACACTCCCGCTGGTCACTTCCAGCGCGGCCACACTCGGTTTGGCGAAAAACTTGACGATGACCCCGATTTCTTCTTCAGGCATGATGGCATCTCCTCCTCAATTGATGGGTGGCTCCGTGCTTAATTTTGAGATAGTCCCTTTTCATAGGGTTGTCAAGGGGGGCAGGCCTACACATAAAAGACCCCGGAATCAATCACCGGCGGGTCCTCTACATCAAAGGCATGGATCACATCCGTATACATGCGCCGTTTCATCTCCGTCACGATGGGACGTCTCTTTTTCTGTTCCGTTGCAAAGGCCAGGGCCTCTTTGAGCAGGTCATCTAGGTGGCAGGCCCTTGTGATCATATGGTGGGCCTGGCATTCTTCGGCGGTCATCCGCCGGCCCGTGAGATGGAGTTCCTGCATCTTGTACTCCGGTACGGCCTTTCGGATCAACGCAATCATGCCGGGGAGGAATGGAATCCCCAGGTCCACTTCAGGGAAGCAGAAAAATCCCCGGTCCGACCGCATGAACCGAAAATCAAATGCGCAGCTCATGATGGCCCCGCCCGCAAAGGCATGGCCCGATATGGCGGCCACGGTCACCATGGGATAAAGGAGAAGGCGTTTAAACAGACGGTTCATGGTATAAAAGAAACGAATAACCGCCTTCGTGTCATTCTGTTTCATGATGGGCAAAAGCCAGTCCAGATCGATTCCGTTTGAAAAGATCTTCTGGTGGGAGGCCGTGACCACCAGCGCGGCCGCATCGGTCTCTTGCTCGATGTGATCCAACGCCTCCAGAAAGGCATCCAAAAAGGTCAGATTAAAGCGATTCTCACCGTCATTCATGGTCAACAGGGCCACGCCGTTTTTCAATTGATGCTCGATGATTGCCATTTTACATTTCTCCTTATGTGGGTCTTCCCATCACTCCCTTTCGAGATGGAAAAAAGCGGCTGCATTTTTTTCCAGAATTTTGGTCAAGTCTTGTTCTGAAAAACCTAAGGTACAGAGTTTTTTGAGCTCACGGTCCCAGGCATAGGGAATGTTGGGAAAATCGGTGCCGTACATAATCCGGTCGGACCGCATCTTCATCAAGGGCAATTCCCCTTCAAACGGCAGATACTCCGCCAGGGTCATGGTGGTATCCAGAAAAAGGGTGTCGTATTTCTCCAGCATCCGCTGGTAGGCACTGAACTCATCTGCACCGAGGTGCGGCACACAGATATTGAGCTCCGGATATGCCTTTAAGACGCGTTCGACGCGTGAGGCATCACACAGCGCATACGGGTCGCACGCGTATGCCGGACTCTTCGGCTCACGGCCCACATGCATGACCAAGGGTTTGTCATGATCCGCACAGATACGATAGACATCGTGCATCCCCTCGCTTTCCATCTCGAAACATTGGACATGGCAGTGGAGTTTTACGCCGCCGAGACCCAGCTCAAAGGCCTCCTCCAAAATGCCTTTCGCTTCCGGCTCTCCAGGAAAAACCGTTGCCATTCCGGTGACACTTGGATAGCGGTCGCACACCGAGGCCATGTGCAGATTCAGCTTGCGGGCCACACCCGGCTTGTGGGCATAGTGGAGGGCAATGATATGATGGATACCGCGGGACAGTAGAAATTCCAGCACCTCTGTTGCTTTCATCCGGTATCGAATCGGCCATCCGTAACGGTCGAACCATTGCCAGATGGAGGAAAACAGGGGATCGGGAAAGAGATGCACATGGGCGTCGATAACAGGGGGGAGATGCTCCGGGACTGCAGCCCCCTCCGGATCATCCAATGACGGGAGCGGCCTATTTAACAGACCCTCGGGGGTATCAGCCGCGCCATGCTGCCCGGACGATATCGCTTTATGTGCGTGTTTGCCGCCACGCTGGCCTTCATCGGGTGTGGGAGGGGTAAATACCAGGGTGAGGATGTTTCGCTCTTTTTCCCTACGGTAATGCCGGCCATCCGTCATTTTCTTAATCAAATACACCCCGAGCCCACCTGTTTTGCGCGAATCCAGATCGGTATCGAGTTCCGGATCGGGAACATCGAGGCAGTTGAATGGGATACCGCTGTCCGTTATATCTAGTGTGAGGCGGTTTTGCCGGTCTATTTTACACGCCACTGTCACCGTGCCGGACGTTTCAGGATACGCATAATGACAGATATTGACCAAGGCCTATTCGCTGGCCAGTTCGATCTCCCTGATCTTTTTTGGGCTAAATCCCGCCGCATTGGCCGATTCCGACACAAATGCCATCAGACGCTCTAAATACGCCTCTTCAGCCGGCAGCGTTAGGGTTGCCATGGTCAACAGTCCCCGGGCTCATCTCTCTTTCAGGGCGGCTTTCACCGAATCATAGATGGGGATAATGGTGCTGAATCC
>JARRPY010000124.1:0-7932 GCA_037382425.1 Deltaproteobacteria bacterium | reverse complement strand
TGAAAAGGCTGCCAGGGAAATCGATGTGGTGACCACTGGAACCTTCGCCCCCATGTGCTCTTCAGGTGCCTTTATCAATTTCGGGCCGGTAAAACCGGCCATCAAAGCATCCAGCGTGTGGTTGAACGGCGTCCCGGCCTATGCGGGACTGGCGGCTGTGGATATTTATGTCGGTGCCGCAGAGCCTGCGGAAGACGATCCCCTGAATGGGGTTCATCCGGGTCAATTCAAGTACGGCGGGGGGCATGTGATTCAAGACCTGGTGGCTGGAAAAAAGGTGGAACTGAGGGCCACTGCGTATGGAACGGATTGTTATCCGAACAAAGGCTTCAAAAAGAAGGTTTCTCTGAAAGACCTGCCCTATGCGACCCTGCTAAATCCCAGGAACAGCTACCAGAACTACAATTGCGCCGTCAATATGACATCAAAGACCATCTACACCTACATGGGGGTTTTGAAACCCAATTGCGGCAACGCCAATTATTCAACCTCCGGCCAGTTGAGTCCTCTGTTGAACGACCCGCTTTACCGGACGCTGGGCCTGGGTTCCAGGATTTTCTTAGGGGGCGCAACAGGATATGTCGTTGGTCCTGGAACCCAGCACAAACCCGAGGTGGCCCGATCCGACAACGGCACCCCGCTCAGTCCTGCCGGGACACTCATGGTCATGGGCAATCTCGAGTATGCTGGGCTACGGCTGTTCTCTGGCAGTTGGCGTCGGTGTGCCGATCCCGATTCTCGATGCCGAAATGGCCCGGTTCACAGGGGTTTCTGATGAAGCCCTCTATACCCAGATCATCGACTATGGACGGGACTATCCCAAAGGTGAGGCCACCAGTCTGGGCAGGGTCAGCTATGCGGAATTGAAGAGCGGGACGATCCGGCTGAACGGAAAGGATATTCCCACTGTCCCGCTTTCTTCCTATGTCAGGGCGGTTGAGATCGCCCGACTCCTGAAGGATTGGATCGAGAAGGGAGCGTTCCTGCTTACCCAGCCCATCGAAACGTTGCCGTCTGGAAATTTGCGTAATGCCTAAAAGGCGTGAGGCAAAGGACACCGCCAAAATTTCCTTCCCTTCATTACCATCCAAAGGCGTCCAAACGAGAGAATCGCCATGGGACTATTGATCAGGTGGTTCATATTGACGGCGGCCATCACCATTGCTTCCTATCTGATCGGCGGCATTGAGGTGAATGGGTTTTTCAGCGCACTTTTTGCCGCAGCTATCCTGGGCGTGTTGACCGTATTTCTTAAACCGATTCTCCTGATCCTGACACTTCCCATCAACATCATGACATTAGGGCTTTTCACTTTCATCATCAACGCGGTGATACTGAAGATGGTATCCGGCGTCATCCCCGGCTTTCAGGTGCACGGCTTCTGGTCAGCCATATTCGGTGCACTGGTGATCAGTGTGGTGAACTGGCTCATCACCTCCTTCATCAATGAGCAGGGGCGGGTGGGATATGTGGATCTTAAAAAACGGGAAAACGGACGCTGGGAATAAACCGCTGATTATTGGGTACGGGTTTTAAACCGCACTTTCTCATGGGCGAGTTCGCCGGCGTCGGGATATTGGCGTAAGGCCGATTGACATCTTCCGATTCGCTCGGTGAGGGGCGGATGGGTGGAAAACCACGATCCTTTTTTCTGTGATTTGGATTCAATGGCCTTGAGCTTGACCAATACCTGGATCATCCCTTGGGGATCATAGCCGGTACGATAGGCGGTTTCCATGGCTGTTTTGTCCGCCTCGAACTCCATGTTTTGGTCCAGTCCCTTATCGAACAGCACGTTCTGCAAATCGCCGATCATGGATTCAAATTGCTTCCCTTTTTCGCCCTCCATAGTGGCGGATGTGATCTTTCCCACGCCCTTGAAAAATCGAGCCCGCTGGATGGACTTGAGAGCATGTTTATGGCCCACATGGGCCACCTCATGGGCCAGAACGCAAGCCAGTTGGGCTTCATTCTGTATGGTGTCCATGAGGCCTTTGGAGATAAAAATAATGCCCCCGGGACAGCTGAAGGCATTCTGAAGCGGGCTGTCCACCACCACGAAGGCATAAGGAATGCCCGGCCGCAGGCCGTTTCGGGCCACGGCGAGTCCCACGAGGTTCACATATCGCTGTAGTTCGGGGTTATGAACGGGCAGACCGTATCGGCGAAACCCCTCCAAAGCCAGGCTTTCTCCGATGGTTCGCTCGGACTTGTAGTCAATTTCTCCGGCGGCGCTCATGACGGTGGTCGCCCCTTCGAGGAGCTTCCTCTCTTTTGACTCGGGATCCAGCAGTTTGTCCAGAAGTCCTGCGATTTGGACCCTAGCCCTATTTAGATCGTCGCCCTTTTGATGATTCAACTCCTGAGGCAGTTGTGACGCCGTTCCCGCCCTCGCCGTATGACCCGCTGAGGTAAGTCCCCAAAACAAAATAAGGAGGATAAAACTCATAATTTTGGTATGTTTCATTTCTTGCTCCCGGACGACCTAATTGGCGTATTCGCCGATTCGACCCGACTTGAGAAATTCTTGCAGGTCTTTTTCACTGATCTGCATGGCCAGCACCTGATCAAGGGCTTCGCGGTATTTGGCCGGTGTATTCTGGCTGTTTGCATAGGTCTCCGTCTCTTTGGAAAGCCCTCTGATGCTTCGGGATGTGTCGGCCTCCTCCGCTTGGATCCCGCTCCCGCCAAGGGCAGAGAACAGGTTATCTCCCTGGGTTGACTTCTCCATCTCCGGTGGCGTATCCGACAGCCTGCCACGGTACATCCATCCTTCTTCTCCCGATGAAGTTCGGATAAAGTACCACCGGTCACTGCTTTTCAAGACGCTCACTTTTGTACCCACGGGAAGGATCTTCACGGTATCTGATGTGGCCGTGTTTTCAGACTTGAGCTTCGCGTCTTCCGATGAGACCCAAAGAGCGGTCTCTGCATGAACCGTCGCACACAAGACCCAGACGAGCATCCAGATCGCGGTCAGAATAAACCGTATTTTCATTTTCCGTACCTCATGATTCGCGTGTTCTTCAATCTCACAGAGACGTTAACGCATGAAGGGCCTGTCGTCAATAATCAATGATAATCCCCCACCAAGACAAACGCCCCCCAGTATCCCGGATGGGGGTAGCGGTTCTTGACGTGCAAAATAGCCTGCTTCAGACCGTCGGCCTTATTCTTTGAAGTGTATTCTCGATAAAACTGTTTGACTAAAACGGCCGTTGAGATATCACTGACCCGCCACAGACTGGATAAAATGGCATGGGTCCCGGCGTATAGAAATGCCCTGTTGAGACCGATGACGTCGTCTCCGGCGGTCACCTTACCCAGACCGGTCTGGCAAGCGCTCAGCACCACCAGGTCTGCGTTGAGTCGGAGGCCGAAGATCTCTTTGGCCTCGAGATCGCCGTCATCTTCGGGGTCCCTTGCCAATTTTATGGCTGAAAAAAGCGGGTTGATGGGATCGAATTCGCCGTGTGAGGCCATGTGCACGATCCCATAGTCGCCGATATGACGAATCACCCACCCTTCTGTGGCCTTGTCCCCTGTAAGGACGGTGGTATTGGGGAAACTCCAGTGGATGGAGGAGACCTCATGTTCGGCAAAGGGGAGGGCAAGGGCCGGATTTTTCAGATCCGGGTTCCCGATGGCCAGTACCTTGACCCGCTTATCCGGAGATCTTTTCTCTCGGGTATATCTGAGGACGCTTGCGCTGGGGAGATAAAATAGGGCAAATCGATCGGCCAGGTAGTCCTTCCCGTCGGAGAGTGTGGCAAAGGAGAGGTGATGAAGGGCATCATGGGGGATGATGCCCAGCGTCTTGATTGATGTCAACTGCGGGCGAACCCGGGAGAGAAGCCAGGAATAGATGGCCTGTGAGTCTTTTCCAACGGGTTCGAGATTTTGGAGCATGCGACGGTAACCGAGTATGGTTTGCCGCAGCGTTTCCCTTCCCAACGGTGTGGCGTGGAGGGTTATGGCGTCGGCGGTGATGAGCCAGCAGAAAATTCGATCGGGTACCACATAATACGTGAGGAGGGCAACACCCGGATCGATGAGGTGCTGAATTTCCTTTAAGGTGAGGGGGTTCACCGTCACCAGGGAGGCCAGTTCCGGATGTTCCGCTTGTATTCGTAACATGAGACCCCGGTACTGATCGTTGACCCGGTCGAGCCCCTTTTTATAGGTCTGTTGTTCGGCCTCGTTCCCCGATTGTGCGAGGAGGGCCTCGTATTCACGAATGTTCGCCTTTAGCTGTCGCTCTTCGTCATACAAGGCCTGATCAACCGCTCCCTTCAGGGTCAGCCGTTGATTCCCTAAAAGATCAATCAGGTTTCGGGCCCGGGATCTTTCGGCCACATTGAAGGCCTCCTCGGGTTTCCCCATATCCACCAGGAGGGAGACGAGCGTCTCGTACACACTCGTTTTGCCACGAATAAATCCATCCTTGAGCTGGTCCAGACGAATTTCGGCCCGAACGCCCTCGATCACCTCAATGGACTGGGTCAAAAGGTCCCGGGCCGCTTCCTTATTTCCTTTGGACAGGGAAAGCCTGCCCAATCCATATAAGGCCCGCCACTCTGTTTCTTTGAGATGCATGGCCCGGGAAAGGGCCAGGGCCTCGTTATAGACGGATTTTGCCGCTTCATCACGCTGCTGCTTTTCAAGGGCCTCGCCGTACCCCATCAGGATCTTGGCCACATTGATCTGATTTCCGATGTCCCGAGCCATTTTCAGGGCTGTCTCGAAGATGGGCGCAGCTTTGGCCGGGTCATCCATCATCAGATAGGTCATGGCCTGATTCTTGAGATCATAGGCCATGGCCCATCGAGAATTGAGGGTGGTGTCGATGCGGAGGGCCTCTTTTAGTGCGGCCAAGGCCTTCTTAAACTCCCCCAAGTCCCGATAGACAAGCGCCATGTTGTTCAGGGTAGTGGCCTTTTCATCCTTCCGGATGCGCAGGGTTTCGGCCAGGTCCAGGGCCCTTTCCAACTCACGCAATGCGCGCCGGTGATCGCCCAGGGTCCACCAGATGAGCCCCGATGTATTGAGCGCCATCACCCGTTCGAGGGGCCAGTCGTGCGCCTGGGCCATTTCAAAGACCCTATTTTGAAGCTCGAAGGCCTGTTGATAGTCGGCTTGAAACCAGGCATTGTTGGCCTGTTCCATGAGGATATCGGCCGTCAATTTCTCTTTTTCTTTGTCCCGTTCAATTAATTTCAGGGCTTTCTGGTAATGGGTTTCCGCTTCTTGAAAATTTCCCAGAAGGCGCGACGCCCTTCCCATGTCCAAAAGCGCCTGGGCCATATGGCGCGTGTCTTTTAAGGATTTGTAGATGTCGTAGGCTTTTTCATAGGTCTGCTTCGCCTGGGCGAACCGGTTCAACCTGAGGTCATAGATTCGCCCTATCCGCAGGTACTGCCTGGCCATGAGTCGGGGTTTGTCCATGGATTTGATCAGAGATGCTGCGGACTCAAATTGATCGAGCGCCTGGTGATAATCGGTGGCGTTTTCCAGTACGACTCCGAGATCGTTTATGGCCGATATCCGTGCCTCACCCAGTTCGAGATGGGACAGGATCTCAATCCCTTTCTCGAGATTCGGTACGGCCCGTTCATACCGATCCATTCTGGCATCTACCAGACCCAGCTTCAGAAGAGCGGTTGCATAGGCCTCAGAATCTGGATTTTGTTTGCCCAGCAGGGCGACCAGCGCACCGGCGTGATCGCGTGCCTTTTGAAATCGGCCGGCCGCGAACGCGCTCTCACGGGCATAGGCGTGCAGTTTAGACACATACTTGTTTAGTTTGCGGTCCTCACCGGCCACGATCAGCGCATTTTCAAAGTCCGTGAGCGCATGGCCCGGTTTACCTTTCTGAAATGCGCCGATGCCCTCTCTCACATATCGGGTGAACTTTTTCTGGGCGAAAAGACGCGCCTCGTCCGGCGTCATGCCCCAATAGCCGATCTGCATCCAGGATGTATTTTTTGAACGCTGATCATGCCCTTTTTGCGAAGAGTGGGCTCGGGAAGATTTAACCGCTGAAACCGCGTCAACCACAGAATTATTTCCATACGCGTGAAAAAAGGGGGAGACAAATGATGCCGTGTTTTCTTCATCACGCGGCAAGAGGAGGGTGGGGATCCCCATAAGCGAGAAGAGGTGTGCCAAGGGATAGACACTCCCGATGGCACCCTCGGGGAGTATGGCGAGGGAGACGTTGGACACCCTTCCCTCTAACTGGGCGAGCGGAAAGGCGCGGCCTTGGTCCAGATCGAGCGCCATAAAGGCATGCGGCCTTTCTCCAGGCCGGGTCGGAACGGACGTCCTCAGATGGGCAGGGGTATTTAAGACCAGGCTGTTGATCCCCTCAAGCGTCGCAAAAAAATCGGAAGGTTCAGCGGAAAGGGGAACCGATGTGGTGATAAAAGGCGGGGGCAACGGCGTATCAAATGCGAGGGTGAGTACACGGCGTTTAAATGGGGTTTTGTTTCGGATACACCTAAGGAGATGGGTGGCACTCAGGCCCACCGGATTAATGATGCTTGATGGAAGCGAATCGAGATCTTCCCACAGGACGATGCGAAGGCCCATATCGCCCTCCGGTTTCATCCCTGGATGCCACTGAGAAGCAGTGATGTTTTTGGAAGTGATGATAAGGGATCGCCATGTATTTTCTCTTCCTTCAGGAGCGATGAACCGGATAAGGGTGATGCCGGCCGGGAGGGCTTCCATGACATCAATCAATTCCACAGGGTCAGGTGCGAACAGCGCCCCGGTTTCCGGCTCCTTCTCTTTCCTGGAGGCCCTCTTCAAATCGGCCAGGGCAGATTCGTATGTTTTTAGCCAACCCTGATAGCGTGCCTTTAATGACGCGGACGGTTTGCTAGAAGGATTCGCCACATACTCATCTGCTGCTTTTTCGGTGAAAAGGGCCGCGCCGAGGAGGGTCATGATCCTGTCCTGAAGCGATTCAGATGACGTCAGCCTGCAAATGGAAGGCAGATTTTCCCGCCCTTTTCCCAATTCACGTTCCAGCAACTGTTGCTCTTCTTGAAGCCTTTCTTTAAGGTACGTCTTTTGACTGTTCTCCGCCTTTTTGTAATCCGTCGCTATTTGTTGAATGCGGATCAGCCGTGGATAGATCCGCATCAGAAGTTCACGGTCGGCTTTGGACAACTCACCGGGAAGAAAAGAAGACAGCCGGTTGACCCTTTCAATCTCTGAAATCCGCTCCATCAAATTGAACGCATCTTCAGCCCGGTTTTCTTCGATGAGTTGAAGTACGAGTGGTCGGAAAAGCCCGATGATTTCCTGGGGTGCGCATCCGACCCGGGTGACCGGTACGGAATTAAGGACCGTCATTGCCTCTTTCAATCGCCCCATCTGGGCCAGAGCCCGCCATTCATATTCGGGTAGCAGGCCCGATTGCGCGGTGAGGAGTGCCTGCTGAAGCGCTTTTTCGGCCGTTTCGCGGTCCTGAAGGTCAAAGGCCAGCTGAGCCACGTTGAGATGTAGCGCCGCCAAGGTTTCCAGGGATTTTCGTGACGGTTTGGACCCCTGGCTCCTAAAGTACTCAAGGCCCCTCGAAAAATGGCTTCCCGCGACCTGGAGCAATTCCATTCTTTTTGTCGCGGACAGGATGGCATCATTCGGGCTCCCATGAGCGCTCATCAGAAGGCGTGCGCCCATGGTATTGTGGTATGTGGGGATGATGCCGGTTTTGAGCACCTCTGAACGTGTCGTGAGAAGGTGAGTGGCGCGTTTGTCGAGAGTGCGGAGTTCAGAAAAAAAGTGTTCTTCTTGTGGCGTCTGTTTGGGTATGCTGGTCAGGACCTGGGCCATGTTCATGACATTGAGTGCAGAGCTCACCGGATTGTTGAGCCGAAGGGACAGTTCCGCCGATCTCTTGAAGTGCGAAAAGGCCTTCACGGG
>JARRPY010000123.1:0-7298 GCA_037382425.1 Deltaproteobacteria bacterium | reverse complement strand
TGAATGAAATGCAGGGAGAGAGCGCCAGGCAGGAACAGGCGGTCAAGGAAGTGGCCACCCAAGCCGCTCAGGAAGCCGCAAAAACGACCGTAAAAAAGGAGGCGGATACTTGGGCCAAGGTGCCCAAATGGGTGGAGCGAATTAATTTCAAAGGAGACTTCCGTCTCCGGTATCAGTACCAGAACCAGCAGCAGTCCGATGGAAGCAAGACCACGCGGAACCGTGGACGTTACAGGTGGCGCTTCGGCGCGGTGGCCGACGTGACCAAGGACAAAAAGTGGCAGGTAGGGTTCGGTCTGGCATCGGGCAGCGGGGATCCGCGATCCACCAATCAGACCTTCACCAATGATTTTGAAACACCCGATGCACGGATCGACTACGCTTATGCCCAGTGGCACCCGATCAAACAGCTCAAGGCCATCGGCGGGCAAATGAAGAACCCCATCTACTTTGCCAGCAAACAGGACTTGACATGGGACTCGGACATACGGCCTCAAGGGCTTGCCGTCCCGCTCAAGTTCGATTTTGCCAAGAACGGGTATGTGTTCATCAATCCCGCATGGTTTATTTTGAGTGAGTTCAAATCCAAAGAAGAGACAGCGACCATGGCGGTCGTGCAGGCCGGTGTGGGGTGGGACGTGACCGAACACTTCTGGTTCAAGTTCGCGCCCGGCGCGTTCATAAACAACGATGTGAAAGGGAACCATTTTACATACAGTTCGGGAACCAACACCACGGATGCCAACGGCGATCTCATTTACAACTACAATTCCTTTACCCTCGATGGCGAAATCGGTTGGCAAAAGCTGCCCTATTACATCAGTCTCGTCAATTTTTTCGGACAATTTATAAGATCGGATGCCGACGACGACAACGTGGGCTGGTTGGTCGGGTTCCGGTTCGGCCGCCAGCTTAAGAAGCTCGGGGACTGGCAGTTCAGATACAGTTATCGGGAACTCGCACGGGATGCATGGCTCGATTTCCTGCCGGACAGCGATTTTTACGGCGGAAAAACCAACGCCAAAGGTCACGAGGTCCGGTTCAATCTCGCGCTACACAAACATGTGGTCTTTGCCATTGATTATTATAATACCCGAAAGATGAAGTCCACATCAGGTAATGATGAGTCCGAGAACCTCCTTCAGGTGGACCTCAACTTCAAGTTCTAACCCTATGCATCGGGCCCTTTCCCCCTTCACCGGGGGGAGGGGTCGCTCAACGCCTGCACCGGAATGTCCGTATGAACCCCACCATGCATCCGAATGGTTATTTTTGCGACGCAGGAAGGATCAGGCGAGCTTTGCGGAATATCAATGCTTTACAGCTTCACGGCCGATTGTTAAAATGAAACGGCACTGCGTACCAAAGGAAAACCCGACAGTAGGAATCCCAATGGAAAAAGAACATATTCTTGTGGTAGATGATGAGGAAGACATCCTGGAACTGGTGCGGTTTAACCTGGAACGCGAAGGTTATCGGGTAACCACCAGTGACTCGGGGGAAACGGCCATCCAGAATGCCGTGGACAAGCGGCCGGATTTGATTGTACTGGATCTCATGCTGCCGGGTTTGGACGGACTCGAAGTGACGAAATATCTTAAAGGAGAGCCAAAAACCCGGGACATTCCCATTGTGATGCTGACCGCCAAAGGCGAGGAATCGGACGTGGTCATCGGCCTGGAACTGGGCGCGGACGACTATGTCACCAAACCCTTCAGCCCCAAGATTCTCATCGCCAGGATCAAGGCGGTTTTACGGAGAAAGGGACAAGGTGAGGGGGACTCATCTGAGACCATCAAGATCCATAATCTGATCATTCATCCCGGTCGTCGGGAAGTGGTCGTGGACGGCAAACCCGTGGAATTGACGTACACGGAATTCGGCGTGCTTCATTTCCTCATAAAGAGACCGGGATGGGTCTATACCCGGAACCAGATCGTGGATGCGGTGAAGGGGGAGGATTATTTTGTGACGGATCGCACCGTGGATGTGCAGATGGTGGGATTACGGCGGAAGCTGGGCCCTGCCGGAACATATATCGAAACCGTTCGAGGCGTGGGCTATCGCTTTAAGGAGTAGCGGATGACACCCAAACGACGACGGCTTTTCTGGCAACTCTATCCATCCTATCTGCTCATTGTCCTCATCGCCATCGTGGCCGTCACCTGGTACGCATCCAGCGCCACCCGCGATTTTTTTCTGGAGCAGACGGCATCCGACCTTGCGGCCCGCGCCCATCTTTTTGAGAGTCAAGTGGCCCACCATTTAGCGCCGGTCGACGGGCCGGCCATTGACCGGCTGGCCAAGAAGATGGGGAGTTTTGCGGATACGCGTATTACGGTACTGCTCCCTTCCGGAGAGGTGGTGGGAGATTCTCATGAAACCCCCTCGGCCATGGACAATCATGCCGACCGAACAGAGGTCCGTGAGGCCATCCGAAGCGGGCTGGGTCAATCCGTCCGATTCAGCCGTACGTTGCAGAAAAACCTCATGTATGTGGCATCGGCCGTTAAGAAGGACGGACGAATTATCGGCGTCGTGAGGACGGCCATTCCCCTGAGTGCCATTGACCTGGCCCTGCAAGGCATTGAGAAGAAGATTGTGCTGTGGGGGGTGATCATCGCCCTGTTTGCCACCCTGGTGAGCCTCTTTGTTTCCCGCCGGATTACGCGTCCCATCGAAGAGATCCGAAAATGGTCAACCGCCATTGCCGATGGCGATTTTAGGCGCAAGCCGGAAGTGAAAGCCTCCGAGGAGATCGAGGCCCTTTCCATATCCCTGACGCATATGGCCGAGGAACTGCGTGAACAGCTCGACATGGTGGTCCGGCAGCGAAATGAGATTCACGCCATGTTCGCCAGTATGGCCGAAGGCGTGTTTGCGTTGGATATGGGAGGTCATATCATCAGCATGAACCGTGCAGCCGAACACTTGCTGGCTTGCCGTTTCGAAGAGGTGAAGGGACGAAGCATTCAAGAGGTGGCGCGTAATTCGGAAATGCAGCGGTTTGTGCAGGAGGCGCTATCCAGCACGCAACCCCTGGAACGGGACATCCTCATGTCCACTCTGGAAGGGGTGGTGACCCACTGTCACGGCAGCAGTCTTAAGGACTCTGAAAATCGACAGATCGGGGTGATCGTGGTGATGAACGATGTGACCCGGCTGCGGAGGCTCGAAAATGTGCGCCGTGAATTTGTGGCCAATGTGTCCCATGAAATCAAAACCCCCATCACGGCCATCAAGGGCTTTGTGGAGACCTTGAGCGACGGCGCGCTTAAAAATCCCGGTGATGCGGAGCGTTTCTTGAAGATCATCGATAGCCATGTCAACCGCCTGGAGGCGATCGTGGAAGACCTCCTCAATCTCTCCCGGGTCGAACAGGGCGCGGAAGAGGGGAGCATCGAGAGGGTCCCCCATGCCATTTCCCATATCCTGGACACCGCCATACAGATCTGCAGGGAACGCGCCCGTTCGAAAGATATACGCATCGATGTGGCCGGCCCCGAATCGATCCGTGCCAAGATCAATCCCCCGCTTATCGAACAGGCCGTCGTAAACCTTCTGGATAATGCCGTGAAATACAGTCCGGAGGGAAGCACCATCCGGGTTGAAGTGACCCAGGAGGGGGACGAGGCGAAAATTGCGGTTCGTGACCAGGGGTGCGGTATTTCCAAAACGCATCTGTCCCGCGTCTTCGAGCGGTTTTACCGGGTGGATAAGGCCAGGAGCCGTCGGTTGGGCGGCACCGGCCTGGGGTTGGCCATTGTCAAGCACATCGCCGAAGCCCACGGCGGCCGGGTATCCGTGGAAAGCACGCCGGGCAAGGGGAGCACCTTCACCATCCATCTGCCCACGTCTTAATGATCATCCCGACATCGACTGCGGATTGACAAGGCAAATCGTCTCTGGGGGGACGTTCGAGTTTTCAAGGGTGGGAAGTTTTACGCCTAAAGCGTTTGATGAGGTTGTGGATGTTTATGAAATCGTTTAAAATCCCTTTTTCTCAGCCTAGGAGGGCACGAGAGACGAAATGCTCGAAATGCCAACGTTAGGGGCGAGAATCAATGGGACCGCCCCTTTGGATGCACGGAAGAAACATTCGACAGAGAGAGGGAATGAGACGATTCAAGTATGTTTGGGGAATGATGCTGATGGTTCTTTCCACAGTGGGATTTTTCCTCTGTATCGCCGGATTATTTGGGACCTGGGCCGGACGAAATTATGTAGGAATTCTGGTCGATCGGGTCGACCAGGCAACGGAAGCGTCATTCAAAGCCATTGATCACCGCATGGATATGGTTAAATCTACGCTTCAGGAGACCGAAGACAGAATCCGGCCTGCAATATCGCGCGCGCGTGAAGTGGAGAGAAGCAAAAGCGAAAACGAGGTGTCTCTTGCTGCAGAGGCCATTTCCCGTTTGGCAGATGATCAGGTCCGGGAAAAACTGAAGCGGATGGAGGAAGTGACCTCCAGCATCTCGATTTCAGCCCAAAGCATTGGTCACGCCTTTGCCCTGTTAGCGTTAACTTCAAGGGATTCAGAAGCGGCTTCTATCGAGGAGGCGCCGCTTGTGATCCGCATTCAACGCGTTTCAGAAGTTGTGCGCGAGACGCTGGCATTGCTTGATAAGGTTAGAGACGCGGCTGACCAACTCAACACCAACCCAAAACTCGCTGGCGAACTCGTCCCAAGAATGCGCTCTCATCTCACAAAAATCGATGAAAGTATGGAAAGCGCAAAAAATTCACTGTCCCACTTAGACCAATCCATTCAAAAGATCCGCAGCCGAGTTCAACACTGGAGGAATCAGATTCCGGGTTGGATAAATATGGGCACGGTTCTCATAAGCCTTCTGATGTCGTGGATGGGGGTGGGGCAGCTGAGTCTGTTTTTCTGCGGGTGGCGGATTTGTCGGTGAGGCGTCTATGCAATACGCCCGAAAAATGTCATTTTTGGGCGTGCCGCCTGAAAAACTCGCTGGTCCGTGTAGGAAAATTTTTTTCTTTGTAGTCACTTTGCATAATCCTTAATGCACGGGCCACCTGGGAAAACGTGCCACTGTGTATGGCCAGTGAATAGAGCACGGGCGCCTGGGTGCCGCAAAGGGCCCGATAAAGAGTTTCCCGCACCAGACCCGAACCTAAAATTAGGGATTTCGCCTCTGATTGCAGGCACTTGACCAGCCCCGTCGTTGGGGACGGGCATGGTCCTCACAATCAAGAATGGCAGATGCATTTTTGATAACGGGCCTTTCTAGATATGTATTCGGATTCGCTTAAGAGTGTGAAACCAGGTGACGAATGATCAACTCCACTCTTCCATCGTGATAGCGGCTTTCGGCATTACCAGAGGCCGTAACCAGGATCGGTTTGACTCCCATACCCAACAGCATATTCCTCACCGCTTCAGCTCGCTGGTTGGACAACCGCTCCCTCTCCAGTGTTGTGCCCGATGCATCGGGGTGAGCGATGATCGCCACCGTCGTCTTTCCATATGTTTTCATCACATTTGCAATGGTCTGGAGCGTTGGAATAAACCCTTGCTTCACCACAGAGGAACCGGGGGCAAAAGCGGTCTGTTTCGTTGAGGTCACCAATAAGGAATGATCTTTTAAGATCTGAACGGTAATTTCACCCGCATTGATCTGGGGGACCAGGGCCTTTTCGAGGTCCTTTTTGCGGTTGTCCATGAAATGTCCGACAAGCCCGCCGGTCAACACGCCGGTGCCGGCGCCAATCAAAGCGCCGGCCAGCGGATTGCCATGATAAATGAGGGCTCCCAGGGCCGCACCGCCGGCACCTCCAAAAACGGCACCCTTTTCCGTGTCCGTATAAGAGCCATTTCCGGCACATCCGGCGCCCATCATTGCCAGGGCTAAGATCGCCAAGAAAAGGCGTTTTCCCCACCTGGAACCACTTGATTTGGTTTTCATCTTCTTCTCCTCTAGTTAAGTTTCAGTATCCGTAGACTTTCTACCGCTGTATCGTTTATCCTATTCCGTTCTTGTGGCGTGTCATTATTATTATAGGAAAATCCAAAACGGAACACAAACCCAGAAGAAGGGAGACAAATCAAATCATGAAAACCCCCAATCTTTTAGTGTTGAAATAGAAGATTTGTGAATTCCCGCCAATGCGGTTTGTGACACGAGGCGTAAACAGAACGGCACCGACACCAGTGGTATACGGGTTTCAATAATACAGCCGATCTTGCGAAGGATCCTGAGCAGGCGAACGGTAAGTGTCTCCTTTTTCGTCCCGATCGACCTTCTTTTGAATTTTCTTTAGTGCGTCAAGATACTCCTGGGAACGATCCAGGTAAAAGGCAAGGGCCTTTGAGAAATTCTTTCCCACGAGACCTTCTACAAACAGGAGACTGATCTCCTTCTGTTGTATCAGGATCGATTGTGAACCGATAAGGATCTGACGTTCCTCATGGGAGAGCATTCGAATCAATAGATTGAAAGCGCTTCTGGCACGTGGCTGATACATCCAGAAATAGAGAAGGTCGAGCGCATCGATGATCATAATTTTTTCAAAGTCGCGGATCTCTCTGTTCTCGGCCAGCCCAAGACGATCCGGAGAGTTCAGCAGTTCCAATGGCTTCACTTCGGGAAAGAGGAGTTCCAGCCTGGTATAGGTCTCGAAGAGTTGCGCCAGCTTGGTTCTATAATCCCTCAGCCGCAGCCGGATATTATGATATCTATCCGCCATACCCTCTATCAATCCGGCTACCAGATCCGAAGCCCCTTTTGAGATTATGGCGGCCCATTTCTGAAGTATGCCATCCACGCCGGTGACCCCGGCAGCGCCCAGGACGAATCCCGCTGCCGCATTGAATCCGACCGCAACCGGTATGGATAGAATGGTGCGGAATAAATTCCCGAAAACCGCCCCTTTGGGTAACCCTCTGAAGAGACAATGACTCGAAATATAAACGCCATTCACTAGCGCCATGATCTCATAAAGCGCAACCGGATTGGTCTCGGTCGTAATGTTGAATCCGTGATGGAGGATCAGGGTCTTAGTCACATAATCTAAAAGCGGGACTGAAAAGCCGGTAAAGAGAAGGGAATCGGAGATCCTTTCCCAATTGACATAATCACCCCATCTCAGAAGCGGAGAGCGTCGTATCCCACCACCGCCGAGCACTGATTGAAAAATATTTCGCAGTCCGGTAATACCAAACCAGATGAACGCTCCGAAATAGGCCAGGAACCACCAGTCCTTTGTCCATGCAAAGGTGACAAAGGCTGGGACGAATCCGATAAAGGCCTTCAGCCCATTCTTCAGTCCCG
>JARRPY010000122.1:0-7326 GCA_037382425.1 Deltaproteobacteria bacterium | reverse complement strand
CGGCCATGGCCCCGTTATGAAGGATTTTTTTGGTGATCCTATAGAGCCCCGATAAATCGCAGACCGAATGGAGCATGAGGATGTCTTTGGTGCCCACAAAGTCTCGGGTGTTACGGGACGCCATGGTGGAAATCATGACCTTTGGAAAACCGACAGGGAAGGACCGCATCACCGCCGTGCCCAGGGTGGTCCCCATGGACCCACCCACACCGATGATCCCCTGGAAGCCGTCCTGCGTATAAAAATTATGGGCGCACTGAACGGCCCCGTCGATCATGACCGCAAGGGCCTCCCCTTCATGACCCATGGCCTGGACAGCCTTGAGGGGCATGCCGGCGGTTTGGGCCACTGTCTCCCGATCAACGGCCACCGGAACCGGACTTTTCCCCCGGATGCCCGCATCCAGAATCGAAGTCGGAACGCCCGCCATTTCGAGGCAGGCCTGAAGATAAGCCACCTCACGGCCTTTGGTGTCCATGGTGGCCACGATAAGCACGCGATCCATGTCCGCACCCATCAGCTCTCCGACCGTCTCTTTTCCTCGCTCCTAATTTCGCGCCTGAGGAGTTTCCCTACCTTGGATTTGGGGAGCATGTCCCGAAACTCGATGTACTGGGGGACCTTGTAGGAGGGCAGTTTTTCGCGGCACCAGCGGATCAGTTCGTAGCCGGTAATGCCTTGAATATCTTCCTTGAGGACCACGAACGCCTTGATGCGCTCGCCCACTTTGGGATCGGGGATGCCCACCACGCACGAACTGATGACCGCCTGATGCTCCTGCAGGATGGCCTCAATCTCCGATGACGACACCCGGTAGCCTTTATGTTTTATGGTATCCACGGTTCGGTCGACGAAGTAGAGATGGCCGGCTTCGTCCCTGGAAACGATGTCCGCCGTCCGGTACCAGAGGGTGTCGTCGATCTCAACGAACGCTTCTCGGGTCTCTTCGGGCTTGTTCCAGTAGGCGGTCACCATCCGTCCGGAGTGAACCAGGAGTTCGCCGGGTTTCTCTCCTTCAACCGGCTGAAGGGACTCCGGATCCACAATCATGATCTTCTTGCTCGGCACCTTCTTGCCGATGCTTCGGATGGGATTCTCCTCATCGGTCGGGCACATGGAAACCCCGCCACAGGTCTCGGTGGCGCCATAGCCCTGGTATATGGTCTTGCCGAGTTTCTTTTTCCACCGCTGGTTGACTTCCTCAGGAAGGACGTCTCCACCGTTGAAGCAGTATTGGAGGGAGTCGAGACGGTAGTAATCGAGCCGGTCGTGCTCCAGCATCATTCGGTAGAGTGTGGGCACGCCGATGAGGCTCTTGGCCTTGAATCTCTGGATGGCATCGAAAATGGCGTCTAAATTGACCTTGGGCATGAGGATCAGGGTACCCCCCATCAACAGGGTGCTCAAGCCGGTGGTCTGCCCCAGGATATGAAACAGCGGTGCGGAACCGATGATCACGTTCTCCTCAGCCGGGAAGAGGGGATTCGACATGGTGATCTGCTCCATTGCCGATTCCAGATAGAGGCCGTGTGGGATGGGAACGCCTTTGGGGAACTTGGTGGTCCCTCCGGTGTAGAGAATCTCGGCCAGCGCGTCAGGGTCTTGAGTGAGCCGGGGGAGGTCATCCCGGCTTGGGGATGACATCGCCATGTGGCGAAAAGAAAGCGTATCCGCCGCCTTGGCCACCTTTCCTTTCGGCACCTTGTCAAAGGCCCAGCCGAAGAGCCGCTTCCACCAGGGGAGTACATCCGACAGCGTGGAGGCAATGGCCCTTTTCAGTCCCGTCCTAGGAAAAGCCTGGATCACATATCCATAGTTGGTATCCGCGCACACGACGGTGGTCGCGCCGCTGTCATTGGCGATATATTCCAGATCATGGGCCGTGTAGATGGGGGTAATGGGAACCGCCACGGCCCCGGCCCGCATGACCCCGAGCCAGGCCACCACCCACTGGACGGAATTGGGCAGATAAAGGATGACCCGTTCCCCTTCTTTCATCCCGGCAGAGACGAGCGAAGAAGCAAAATTTTTGGCCATGCGCATGATCTTTTCATAGCTGAAACGACTGCCGAGATAGATCACCGCCGTCCGCCTGCCGTGCAGGGCGGCCGACTGGCTGAATGCCTCGAAGATATGCCCTGGGAGGTTATCTTTCGTCATTGGTTTACACGCCGAAATAGGCCGCCTTCACCTCCGGGTTGTCCATAAGTTCCTTACCCGTTCCGGTCAAGGTCAGAATGCCGTTTTCAATGACATAGCCGAAATCGATGACCGGCAACACCGGCCGGGCGAACTGCTCGCTGATCAACACCGTGATGCCGGACTCGTCTCTCAGGCTCTTGATGGCGTCGATGAGGAGCGTCTGCATCATGGGGCTCAACCCCAAAAGCGGCTCGTCCAAGAGAAGCAGCATGGGTCGGGCCACGAGAGCCATTCCGATGGCCAGCATCTGCTGCTCCCCCCCGCTCATAAACCCCGCCTTTTTCCATTTAAGGTCCACGAGTGCAGGAAAAAGATGAAATACATAGTCAAACATCTTCTTTGTCTCGGCCCGTTTTCTGAGATATCCGGCGATCCTGAGATTTTCCATCACACTGCTCTCCGGAAAAATGGGGTGTCGCTCGCGACAGAGCACAATCCCCTTTTGGACCCGTTCGTCGGGCGGGGTACGGGTGATGTCTTCCCCTTTATAGATCACCTTTCCATACACCGTGATGCGCTCGCCGCCTTTTCGGCGCTCCTTAATGCGCATATCGATGATCAAACCGGAGAGCGTATTCATGAGGGTGGTCTTGCCGGCGCTGTTGGATCCGATGGCCCCCACGATTTGTCCCTCCTCAACCTGCATGCTCAGATCATTTAGGGCCAGGGCGTTTTCAAAGAAGACCAGGAGGTTTTCCACGCTCAGCATATCAATCCGTCTCACTCCCCAAATAGGCTTTCTTGACCGCCTCACTCTCCATGACGGCTTTAGCATCCCCTTCGGCGATTTTCTCGCCGTAGTTGAGGACCATGACCCGGTCCGCGATCCTGAACAATTCCTTTAAGCGGTGCTCGATCATGATGATCGTCTTTCCCTGAAATCTGAGTTTCTCGATGATGGGAACGATACTGGCTACCTCTGCCAGGCTCAAACCCGAAAACAGTTCGTCCAGGATAATCAAATCCGGCCTCAGGGCCATGACCTTGGCCAACTCGAGACGCTTCAGATACCCTTGGGGCAGTGCACCGGCCACCTTGTAAGAGGCATAGGCGTCCCGCTCAAACCCCACTTCTTCCAGGAGATCGAGGGCCACGGCACTCCGATCCCCATATTTCCCTCCGGCGAGTTTCTTCACCCGTGGAGAGTAAAGGGGGACGATGAGGTTTTTAAAGGCGGGAAGCTGGTAGAAGGGCCTCACCATCTGAAACGTCCGGGCAATCCCCAAGCTCACGATCCGATAGGGGGCCCATCCGGTGATATTTTTTCCCTTGTAGACCACCCTGCCGGAGACCGGTTTTGAAAACCCGGTGATCAGATTCACCAGCGTGGTCTTGCCTGAACCGTTGGGTCCGATCACACCCAGCAACTCCCCTTCCTTCATCCGGATATCCACGTGGCTTACGGCCATGACACCGCCGAAGGACTTGCTCAGCCCGGTGACTTCCAGCATGGGGTTCGGCTCGGTCATTTGACACTCACCCATCGTTCAAACTGATGGTATTTTCTCTGGCAGTAGTGAAAAATGCCTTCGGGCAGGGCCACCACGAAAATCACGAGAAAAAGCCCGTAAAATACGATTCTCAAGGCCCCCAGGGCCCGCAGGATTTCCGAAAGGGGAACCAGGATGAATGCGCCCAAAAGCGGTCCCGCAAAGGTCCCCGGCCCCCCCACCACGGCGGCGGCCAGCGGCATAATCGAATAATCCAGGGCAAACCCCGGCATCCCGGCGAACATATCATAATGCGTGCCGAAGGCACCGGCAAAGGCGCCCACAGCGGAGCCCAGGAAAAGGATTTGCGCCTTATACCAATAGATATTGAGCCCGGCGCTCATGACGGAGAGGTCATTATCTGCGATCCCCTTGGCGATAAGGCCGTAATCGGAATTCATGAGCCGCCTGAACCCGAACAGGGCTGTCAGGACCGCCAGTTGAATGACGTAGATGGCCGTCAGCTGATTGGGAAACGGGGTCAGCCCGGTGAGTCCCTCGGTACCGCCCAGGATGCGTGTGGCCTCCACCAGCCTCAGAAGCATAATGGGAAGGACCAGAGTGACCATGGCAAAATAGATACCCCTTAACCGCAACACCGGGAGGAGAAGAAGGGTACACAATCCGCCGCCCACAACGGTGGCCACCGGGATGGTAAAGAGCGGCGACCAGCCCCAGTAATGGTTCAGCGACCCCGCAATATAAGACCCGATGCCGTAAAAGAGAGACTGTCCCAATGAGATGAGCCCGGCGGATAGGAGCAAATCCCAGCTGATGGCCAGAAGCGCATAGACGGATGTGGAAATGAAAATCTCCTGCCAGTAGGGGCTCAGAAGCGGCGTGATCACCAAGAGACCGATGACCGGAATGGCTCTGGGGACCAGGAGATACAGCATTTCCCGGTAGGAGGTCAGGGCGAAGATATCCTCGCTGCGCGCCTTGATCCCCCGGTCTATTCTTTCCTTGCGCTTGTCCATGCGCTCAAATCCTGTCTTCCAGGGCCTTCTGGTGACTGAAAAGTCCGGACGGTTTGATGGTCAGGACCACCGCTATGGCAATGAGGCTCACCAGCATCATCCAGTGGGGTTCCAGATAGTTGGAGGTGAACGTCTGGGCATATCCGATGAGCACACTCGCCGCCAGGATGCCCATCGTGCTCCCCAATCCCCCCACGATACAGACGGCGAGGGCATTGATCAGCACATCATACCCGCCTTCCACGGCAATGGTGCCCAGGGGCAAAATCACGATGGCGGCCACCGCCGCCAGAGCGGACCCGAAGCCCATGCTCAAGGCCCCTATCCGATCCGAATCGATGCCGAAGGTCAAGGCGGTCCGCTCGTCCTGGGCAATGGCCCGAAAGGCGAGGCCGATCCGGCTGTGGCGGGTAAAGAGATAGAGGAACAGCGTCAATCCGATGGCAATGAGTGCGATGATGATTCGCTGGTAGTCCACATAGACGTTTCCGATCAGGAGACTCCCGTCGAAAAAAACGGGGAGGGTGTATTTGAAGCCCACAAAATCAAAATAGCGAAACAGCTCCATGATGGCCAGGCCGAGGCCGAAGGTGGCCATCACCTCGGACAGCGCCATACCCTTTACGCGGATGATGACCACGTAATACATCAAGAATCCGACGATGCCGGCGCCCAGAATGGAGGCCAACACACAGACAAGATAGGGCAGGCCGAGGCTGTTCATCAGAATCCAGACGAGAAATCCGGAGAAAATGTAGATGGCCCCATAGGCGAAATTGGCGACCCCGCTGATGCCGAAAGTCAGGTTGAATCCAATGGCCAGGAGCGCCAGGATGGCGCTGTTGATGAAGCCGTATATGAGGGTACCGACAAGCATATAAATAAAGCGGATGTGAGAATGGCGGTGTTTACCCGGCCTGAGCCGCTTCCGGGCGTTTAGGTGTTAGGTGTCAGGGAAAAACATCCCTGACACCCGAAACCCGACACCTTTTTTTGCTAACGAATTATTTGGCCGGTTTGAGTCCTTCCGGAAGCTCGATTTTGGCCTCTGCCACGGACGGTGGATACACAATGACCCGCTTCCCGGGTTCGCGCCACTGAAACATGCATCCCATGGCCTCCACCTCGGGGTTGTTGCCGTATATCACCTGATGGTCCTTGCCGAATTTGATCCGGCCCATGGCCCCTTTCCGATCGGTCTTCTCCAGCGCGGCCACCACCTTGTCCCCGTCAAGAGACCCCGCCTTTTCGATGGCGTCTTTCAGGATATAGACCATCTCATAGGCTGGGGCGGGTGAATGGCCGGCCTCGATGGGCTTACCATATTTCTTTTCATATTTTTCGTAGAATTCGACGGACTTTGGAACCTTAGGAACGGGGATATTCCCGATTTCGAAGATGCAGTTCATGGCGCCTGCGATCTTGCCGTCAAAGCTCTTCCAGGCCCCCGGACCGGCCAAGGGCGAGATGAATCCGGCCATCAGCGCAGGGATGTGCATGGTTTTCCACTGTTTGACCAGAATCCCGCTCTGGGGCATATCAAAAATGGGGAGGATGACCTGCGCCCCTTTGGCCTTGGCTTTCATCAGTCCGGATGAAAAATCAGAAGAACCGGTGGGATACGATTGCCTCCCCACCACCTTCCATCCCATCTTGTCAAAAACCAGTTTGATCATCAGATCCCCGGTCTTCCTGGCCCAGGCCACGTCCTGATTCATGATAAACACCTTGTTGAACCCGAATTCCTTGTTCAGGTACGCCATGGTCCCCCCAAGGTATTTAATCAGATACACCGCATTGAGGCACACCCTGAAGGTGTATTTGTACTTGTCATAGTTGGACATTACTTTCTTCTGCATCCCCGGGGACATGGCGGTGCCCAAAAGCATGGGTATTTTATGCTGGCCCACCACATCCATACAGGCGATGGCGCATTCGGACCGGAATGATCCGAACACGATGAAATTGGCTTTATCCTCCAGAATCAGTTTCTTGTGCGCCCGAATCACGTCACTGACCGGGACACCGGGTTCTGCGCCCCTTGCATCGATGGCGATGACCTTGAAGGGCCGTTTTACGCCGTTTACATTCACGCCGCCTGCGGCGTTAATCTCGTCCACGGCCATGTTGACGCAGGCCAGCCCCTCCTTTCCCTCCAGGAACCCCAGGGAGGTGGACACCCCAAGGATAATCGGCTCGGCAGCCATTACGGGGGTCATGGGCGTCAACAACACAAACAAAAAAGCCAGCACGGACAACGAAAAAATACTCTTTTTCATGAATCCCTCCTTACGCTTGATTCGGTTATCGATGGCAAACCAAGGACCCTGTGTCCTACAAAAAACAGCAAACGGGTAAAACCCTTCACGCGCAATGCCCGAGGCCTTATCAAATCAGGTCGGATGGGATGCCGTGACAGAATGAAATACATATGTACCTGAACTACACGGGGATTACAAGCCTTATCTTCAAACCGCCCAATGCACAACGCATTGCTTTATTATGCGCCGGACGGACTTGAAAGCCGCCACAAGACACCTTATAATTTAGGACGAAAAAACATGATGTATCATGAACCCTTCAACAGGCTGATGGTCGAACGAACACGATTCAGTCTGAGAGTGAATACCATGGTCGGATTGATTCTCGAAGGCGGC
>JARRPY010000121.1:0-7889 GCA_037382425.1 Deltaproteobacteria bacterium | reverse complement strand
CTTGGTATAAAAAGGGGGGGTAACCGGCATGCGGGTATTAAAGCAAAGTCTATCCCCTTTAAAGCGGGTAACGGGCGCGCGCTACGGTGCATTGACATGGGGAGAGAATTTTCTTATAATCCTACCCACATTATCATTCTTTACAAATGTCTACACCACAGGGAGCGAAAAATGAAACTGAAAATAGCCGTATTATCCGCAGGGGGAGACTGCCCCGGTATTAACAGTGCGATTCACTGGATGGTGAATTCGGGCCTTGACAAGGATCTGGTGCCCATACGGGGCGAGATGTTCGATATCCTGGGGATCAAGGACGGATGGCTCGGCTTGTGCGAAGTGAACCCGGATAAGCGGGCGAGTCTCAATCAGTGGACCGTACGGCTGGACAACGATGTGGTTCGAACATGGGATCGGTATGGGGGCACCCGCCTCGGTACAAGCCGGTTTAACCCCCTCGACCCCAAGGACGACAAGACCGACCGCATTCTCAAGAATTACGAAAAGCTGGGTCTGGATGCCCTCGTGGTGCTGGGCGGGTTTGAGAACCTCGGGGTGGCCTACCGCCTCTACAAGGAAGGACTCAAAATCGTCGGGATTCCCAAGACCATCGACCGGGATCTTATGGAAACCGATTATACGCTGGGATTTGATTCGGCAGTGAACATCATCACCGAGGACATCGATCGCCTCCGCGTGACGGCCGGATCGCATAGTCGGATCTTTGTGGTGGAGTGTATGGGAAGAAAGGCGGGATGGCTCGCTCTGGAAGGGGGAGAGGCGTCGGGCGCGGCCATCATCCTCATCCCGGAGCACGATTTTCTGGTGGACCGTGTGGTGGAACTCCTGAAAATGAGGAAGAAGGCCGGGGAGCGGTACAGCATCGTCCTGGTCTCAGAGGGCGCAAAGCCCAGGGGGATGGAACCGGTTCACGAAAAGCGGGGTCGGGATGGTTTCGGGCATTACTATCTGGGCGGCGTCGGTGGGTTCATTGCCGAGGAAATCGAGAAGAATAGTGACATGGAAGTGAGGTATGTGGCCCTCCGGCATCTTCAACGAGGGGGGGCGCCCACGGCCTATGATCGGCGCATGGGGCGGAAATTCGGCGTGGCCGCCATCGATATGATCGTCAACGAAGACTTCGGTCGCATGGTGGCCCTGAATCAGGGCCGTATCGAATCGGAGCCCTTAAAAAAGGCCCTGGAAAAATTGAAGCTGGTGGATGTGGAGCAGTACTACAATACCAAGAATTACAAAACGCTGGATCAGATCATCTAACTCCCCTTTTCCATAAAAATCTTTCCCGGGTTCAATATGCCTTTGGGATCAAAGGCCTGCTTGATCCGCCACATGAGATCCAGCCCTGATCGGGGGATTTCCATTTCAAGATAGGGCGCCTTGGTAATGCCGATGCCATGCTCGCCCGTGAGGGTCCCTCCCATTTCGATGACCTTCCCAAAAAGCCGCTTCACGGCCCTTTGGGCATGCCCCAACTGTAGGGGATCTTCCTTGTCCAACATGATATTGACGTGGATATTCCCGTCCCCGGCATGACCGAAGGAGGCGATGGGAAGGCCGTACTCCCGGGTCAACTCTTCCAAGAAAGTCACCAGGAGCGGCATTCGGCTCCTGGGAACCACCACATCTTCATTGATTTTGTGCGGGTTTAATTTAAACAGGGAAGGGGAGACGTTCCGCCGGGCTTCCCACAACCCCTCCGCTTCCCGATCCGTGGCGGCCGCTTCAAAATGGCTTGCGCCCCCCTGGTGACACACCTCCCTGATTTTTTCCGTCTGACGACGGACAAGCTCCTCATCCCCATCCACTTCGATGAGCAGCACGGCGCCTGCGTCTTCTGGGATATCCATCGTCAGTTCATCTCGCACGCAATCGATGCTCAAACGGTCCATTAACTCCAATATGGTCGGCACAATTTTGTGGCGAACCGTATCGGAGACCGTTTGGACCGCCGCAGCGACGGTTGGAAAAAATGCGATCATGGTCCGTTTCGCCTCTGGTTTGGGAATCAGCCGGAGGGTGACGGCAGTGATGACCGCCAAGGTCCCCTCGGAGCCGGTAATAAGACGGGTCAGGTCATACCCGGCTACGCCCTTCATGGTCTTCACCCCGGTGTCCAGAATTTCACCGGTGGGAAGGACCACGGTCAAGCCCAGCACGTAATCTCGGGTGACCCCGTATTTCACGGCCCGTAAACCGCCGGCGCATTCCGCCACATTCCCGCCGATGGTGGAAATGTTGAGGCTGGCGGGGTCCGGGGGATAGAAGAGGCCCAAGGCCTCCACCGACTCCTGTAGAGCAGCGGTAATCACCCCCGGTTCTACGGCTGCGATGAGGTTGTCCCGGTCGATGAAGAGGATTCGGTCCAGGCGGTTCATGGCCATGACCACCCCGCCCTTAACCGGAACCGCACCGCCGCTCATGCCGCTTCCGGCACCTCTCGGTACAACCGGGAAGCCTTCTTGTGTGGCCAGGGAGAGGATTTGGGAGATCTCATCACTGTTCCCGGGGAAGACCACTGCATCGGGTATAAACGACAGTTTGGTGGCGTCGCTATGGTATTCGCTCATACGGGGGACGTCGGTGAGGAGGTGTTGCGGCCCTACGATTCTGGATAACCCCCCGAGTACCGCTTTTTCGATCATGGATTTACAGGGGTGCGGCTCATGAGCGCGCGTTCGAGGGTCATCCGGTCCATGTATTTCAGGTCCCCTCCCATGGGAATCCCCAAGGCGATCCGGGTAATCGATAGCCGGCTGTCGTGGGCATAGAGGGTTTTGGTGAGATATGTGGCGGTGGCCTCACCGCCCGTGGTGGGATTTGTGGCAATGATGACCTCGCGGATCGCCTCCTTTGTGAGACGATCCAGGAGCTTATGTATTTTCAGGTCTTCGGGCCCGACGCCGTCCAAGGGCGACAAGATCCCGTTGAGCACGTGGTATCGTCCTTTAAAGCTTCCCGAACTCTCCAGTGCGAGTTGATCTCCGGGTCCCTCCACCACGCACAGGGAGCCGTTGGCGCGGCTGTCGTTGCTGCAGATGGTGCATGGGTCATCATCGGTCAGGTTGAAGCAGACGGAACAGAATTTGATTTTTTCCTTCACCTCCACGAGGCTGCGCGCCAATGCTTCGGCAAGATCCCGTTTGCTCCTCAGGATGTGAAGGGCCACGCGTGTGGCCGATTTCTGCCCGATTCCCGGAAGCTTGGATAATTGATCAATTAAATTTTCTAATGATGGCGGGTATATACTCATATTATTTAATGTATGTGGTTAAATTCCCGGTGATCTGACTCGACCGGTATCAGGTCAGGCCGGGCATGCCCGGGATATTCAGTCCCTTGGTCAGTTGTCCCATCTCCTGGTTGACCATCTCTTTTGCACGGGAAAGGGCATCGTTTACCGCGGCCATTACCAGATCCTGGAGCATTTCCAGATCTTCCGGGTCCACCACCTCCGGATCGATGGTAATGGAGACAACCTCTTGCGCGCCGTTTGCGACGACCGTAACCATCCCGCCGCCTGCCGACGCCTCCACTGTCTTTTGGTTCAACTCCTCCTGAACTTTGGCCATCTTGGATTGAAACTGCTGGGCCTGTTTCATGAGTTGGCCCATGTTCGGTATCCCTTTCATATGTTTTACCTCCCTGGTGTTCTGTCGGGCCCTGCCTTAGGAGACCTTTTAAGGGTTTCCCGGCTCGGGCGCTTTTTGGTTCACAATTCTCCCCTCGAATAACTCGAGAACCTGGTGAGCCGTGGGGGAGAGATCCGAGTCGTTTTCGACTTTGGTTTGTCCACTATTTGATGCAGGTTTTACATCGGATGGTGTTGAATCTCCTGCGACGATTTTTATGCGGACGTCTTGTTCAAAAAACTCACGGCAGTACGCAGTGAGCTGTTCGTAGCGCTGAGGATCATCAAAAAAAGTAGATGAAAATGAACTCGGTCCGCTTTTCATCTCCAGAAGATGATTTGTCACGCGTAAAACCCGCCACTCCTTGAGTACACTGTATACGGCCTTGTTTTTCTCTGAAACAAAGGCCAGGAACCCTTGCCAGGTCTTATCAAGAGAAACGGTCGGGTGCTTATCGGGCTCGGATCCGCCGGAAGAATGCTCCTCCTCCCAATGCCCTTTAGGGTCTGACAATCGGTCGCCGGGGGGCTGATCGGGAAGGGGTGCGAGAAGCCGTTTTTCCAGAGATGCCAGTTTTTTCAAGATCGTCTCAAAGGATAGGAGATCTCCCATCCGGGATAGCTTGATCATGGTGGTTTCGAGGATCAGCCGGGGCTGGGATGTAAACCGCAGATCTTCTTCCCGGTTGATCATGAAATTCAACAGCATTTGCAGTTTTTCCTCTCCGGCCTTTTTCGCCTGGCTCCGGAGCCTTTCCTGGTCACTCGGGCTCATGTCGATAAGATGATGTTCCGGGGCAATGACGCTGATGAGGAGGTTTCTGAACTGCTGCATGAGGGTTCGATAAAAATCCTTGATGTCGTATCCGTAGGTGTAGATTTTGTCCACAATGTCCAGGCATTTGTCAGCCTTGCCTTCGATGATGGCGGCCGACGATTCAAATAGAATATCGCGGTCGATGATCCCCAGGGTCTGGATGATGTCTTTTTCCGTCACCTTCTGCCCGGCAAAGGAGATCACCTGGTCCAGTAGACTCTGGACGTCCCGCATACTTCCTTCGGCCTCCCCGGCGATGATGGCCAACCCGGGACGACTGATCTCGATCCCTTCCGCCTCTGCGATCTTTGCCATGTGGTCGACGATCAGATGGATGGGAATCCGCTTGAAATCGTACCGCTGGCAGCGGGATAAGATGGTGACGGGAACCTTATGGGCCTCGGTGGTGGCGAATATGAATTTAACATGACTGGGAGGCTCCTCGAGGGTCTTAAGGAGGGCATTAAAGGCCGGGAGGGTCAGCATATGGACCTCATCGATAATATAGATGCGGTACCTGCAGGCCGACGGCATGTATTTGATATTCTCTCTCAACTCCCGTATTTCGTCAATTCCCCGATTGGAAGCCCCGTCGATCTCCTGCACGTCCACGGCTGATCCGTCTGTAATCTCCGCGCAGATGGTACACCGGTTACACGGAATCTCCGGTGGCCCCTGATCGCAATTGATGGCTTTGGCAAAGATTCGGGCCACCGACGTTTTTCCCACGCCCCTGGGACCGGAGAACAGATAGGCGTGCGCCAGCCGACCGGTGGCCAGGGCATTTTGCAGGGTTTCGGTAATATGTTCTTGGCCGATGACGTCCTCAAACACCTGGGGGCGCCATTTCCTCGCCAATACCTCATAGGGCATGATTCGGTTCGTCCTTCAATACGGGATACACGGTTTGCCAAAGCAGCAGAAACGCTGCTTCAAATTTACGCTTCTTTTGGCGCTTGTTGGCCCCCCACCAACCATATGAAGTCGGTGAAGGTTTCCCGGAAGATGAGTCAGTATATTCAATGGCGGAGAGAGAGGGATTCGAACCCTCGGTACCACGGTTAGCAGTACACGCGATTTCCAGTCGCGCTCCTTCAGCCAGCTCGGACATCTCTCCGCTGTCGGTGATGGGTGGGGTAAGAAGCCCCTTTCTTTTGAGGGGAACTATAGGGGATCATGCCATGAGTGTCAAGAGAGATAGTTCATACAGGGCACCCCTTTTCCGCTTGCCGTTTTCTTTATTTTTAGTGTATTAATGAAATCTTATGATGTGGTTCAGTGGCGTCATGAAAAAAATAAGAAAGGACGCACATGCATGCCATCCCCCCATAAAAAGACGGGTCGTATGAAAAGGCGTGTCCCTAGCTCCCTCTGTGGACTATTCCTCCTTTTAGCGACCGCCTGTGCCAAAGAAGAGTCGGCCCCCCCACCTCCGCCGCCACCCAAAGTGACCGTCTATCAGACCGAGGCGTCGGAAGTCCCTATATACCAGGAATTTGTCGGCCAGATCTACGGCTACAAGGACATCGCCATCGCCGCGAGGGTGGAGGGATATCTGGAGAGCATCCATTTCGAAGAGGGGTCCCGGGTCAAAAAAGGAGCGCTTCTTTACACCCTGGAGAGCCAGCAGTTTGATGCGGATGTGGCGGCGAAGATGAGCGGCGTTGCGGGTGCGGAGACCGTCCAGGCCGAAGCGAAAACCTATCTGAACCGCATCAAACCGCTCGCCAAGGAAAAGGCCGTGAGTGCGAGTGACCTGGATTCGGCCGAGGCCCAGTACGAGGTGGCCATTGCGTCGGTTAAGGCGGCCAAGGCCAATCTCAGGGCCGCGAAAATCCAGCTGGGGTATACCAAAATCTACTCTCCCATAACGGGGATCATCGGTAAAACAAAGGCCAAAGTGGGGGATTTCGTGGGCCGGTCTCCCAATCCCATCATCCTGAATACGGTGTCAAGGATCGATACGGTTTTGGCGGAGTTTTTCATTACCGAAACCCAGTATTTGACGTTGATGCGCAGCTTTATCTCCCGGGGCGTCCAAGACAAACCTGAAGAAGAAGATAGGGCCACGCTCCAATTGATTCTCTCGGATGGGTCGGTCTATGATCATAAAGGAAAGCCCGATTTTGTCAATCGGGAGGTTGACCCGGACACCGGGGCCATCTTGGTTCAGGCGTCTTTCCCCAATCCCGACGAACTCCTCCGGCCGGGGCAGTTTGTCCGTGTGCGGGGCGAGGAAGTGGTCATGGATGGGATCTTGATTCCCCAGCGATGTGTGATGGAACTTCAGGGATCTTTCAGTTGCTACGTGGTGGATTCTGAAAACAAGATTGAGTCGAGAAAGGTCGAGGTCGGACCCAAAATAGGATCCTTCTGGTTGATTCGAAAGGGCCTCAAGCCGAATGAACGGGTGGTTTACGAAGGGCTTCAGAAGGTGAAGAGCGGGACCGTGGTGGACCCTACGCTTAAGGAGATCCCGCTCCCGGACGAGAAAACGCCGTCTTAGCCCCATATTCTTAAATATGGTTCCATATTCTGTCATCGCGACATGACATCTCATTACGGCCACCGCGCCGGAATTCAGGGAAATAGAATCGAGTAGCTTCCGCATGCCGGATCAATCAGATAAGGGAAATTTTTTTGTCCGACGTCCCATTGTGGCCATGGTCATTGCCATTGTCACGGTAATCGTGGGCACGGTGTTCCTTGGTACCCTTCCGATTGAACAGTACCCCGATATTACACCGCCGGTGGTGGAAGTGCGCGCCACCTATACCGGGGCGGATGCCGTCAGCGTGGAGCAGTCCGTGGCCACACCGTTACACCACACTGGCCATTACGGCGGGTATTGACGAAATCATCGAAACCCTGTTCATCGCACTGGGCCTGGTGATCCTGGTGGTGTTTATCTTTATTCAGGATTGGCGGGCTGCGCTCATTCCCACCATTGCCATTACATCGGCGGATGGCCGGTACGATCAGCATTTCCTGGGCAATTATGCCTTGATCAACATCAAAGACGTCCTGTCGCGGGTCAAGGGAATCGGGCGGGTGAACGTCATCGGTGCGAGCGACTATTCCATGCGCATCTGGATCAAACCCGATCGACTGGCCCAAATGGGCATCACGGTGCCGGAGATCAAAGACGCGCTACAAGCCCAGAGCGTCATCGTGCCGGGCGGTAAATTCGGTGCGGAACCTTCGCCTCCGGGCACCGAATTCACCTATACGGTTCGTCTGCCGGCGCGTCTGCAATCGGAGAAGCAGTTCGAAGATGTGGTCTTGCGCACCACCGAAGCCGGGGCACAGGTCAAGATCAAAGATGTGGCCAAGGTGGAACTGGGCGTGGAAACCTACAACGCCTTCACCCGATTGGATGACAGCCCCTGTGCCATGATCGCCGTGTACCAGGCGCCCGGATCCAAC
>JARRPY010000120.1:0-7421 GCA_037382425.1 Deltaproteobacteria bacterium | reverse complement strand
ACACCATGGGGGCATCGGGGCTCCTGGAAATGGTGGCGCTTCTCTCCTGTGTCCGGCAAGGGTTCTTCCCTGCCAGCCTGGGCACGAACACATTTGACCCGGAGACAAAGGTGTCGCCCACAAGAGCGCATCGTCCCGTCCGGAGCGGGCCCTTTCTGTTGAGCAGTTTCGGATTCGGCGGGAGTTGCGTCTCCTTGGTGGTGAAGGGGTAATCTCATGCCGGTGCATCCGATCCTCTCCGCCTTTGCCATCGAACCGCGACCCCCGAAGACGCCGGGCGGTCCTTTTGAGTGCCCCGATCTGGCCGCCCTTGAAAAGCAACTGCTTCATAAACGGGTTCGCCGCATCGGCCGGTTTATCCGGATGGCCACGGTGGGGGCCGTGGGGTGCCTCGATGCCGCCGGCCGGTCAATGGCACCCGAACGGCTGGGCGTGTTTCTGGGATCGGGGTTGGCCAACCATGGAGAGGAAAAGGATGTGGTGCGGGCGGTTCTTTCAGATGCCATGCCGTCTCCCACGCGCTTTGCCAATTCGGTGTCCAACAGCGTCACCTTTTTCATCGCCCGGGCCCTGGACGCCCGGGGCCAGAACATGCTGGTCTCCCAGGAGGAGTTTTCCTTTGAATCCGCCCTGATGCTGGCGGATATGGCCCTGGCCATGGGGGAGATGGATTACGCGCTGGTGGGCGGTGCCGATGATCTCGGCATCTCCGCGCCCAAGACCCTGATAAGACGCCTCAATATGCCGGAGGATATTTCCCTGGGCGAGGGATGCGGCTGGCTTCTCCTGGGCAGGGACGATGGCCGTGACGCCCTGGGGCATGTGGTTTTGGCGGAACAGATTCGGCCTCCCGGTCATGCGTCTGAAAAAGGACCCCCCGGGTCGGATGGGCTGGACCTGATCCGGGAGAAGATCCTAAACGCGCGACGACCCGGAGAAAGGGTATGGCTTCTCCCCGGCCTTCGGGTGGGGGAAAGGGAGATGGGAGCCCTTCGGGAGGGCCTTACCGGGTCCCGGGTGGTTCCTGATTTGGACCGAACCGGGGTATTTTTCACGGCCTCTGCATGTGATGTGGCCGCCCGGCTGAAGGCCCGTGAGACCCAAGGCCTTCTGGTGTATCTCGCCCGCAATGCCTATGGCGAGGCGGCCCTCGTCATACTACGGTCATGAGGGCGAACCCCGCAGAAAACCTGCCGCTTTCCGGGACAAAACAGAGCAGGGTGTCTCCCGCCTTGAGCTTTTTTGAATGGAAAAGGGCGGCCAGCATGATGAAAATGGAGGCCGCCCCGGTATTTCCCTTTTCGCTCAGATTTGAAAACCACCTCTCAAAGGGAATTTCCAACCCCGCTTTCTTGAACCGGTCGAAGGTCTCCTGCCTGAAGTAGGCCGAAGAATAGTGGGGAAGAAACCAGGTGATGTCATCGGGTTTGAGGCCGTATTTTTGCACGATGCCGGGCAGGGTCCTTTCCAGAAGCGCGGGGCCTGTGGCCTCGTTTAAGAGCCGGACATCCTGTTTGATGGCAAAGATATTCCGGTTTACCGCTTCGTGAATGGAATCGAATTCCCGCCAGCCCGTCAACCGGCCGTCGGGCCCTTTCTCGGCCCCCGCATACATGCACGGCGCCAATTCATTGGCCCGGGACACGATATCAATCCACTCGATCTTCAAAGACCGTCCCCGGCGATTGGGTTCCTTGCCCATCAGGATGGCGCCGGCACCGTCTGAGAGCATCCATCTTAAAAAATCCGCGCCAAAGGGGAGGGGGGCTTTCCCTGGATCGTCCCCGTTTGCCTCGAGAACCGCAACATCATAGAACTTGCCGCGAATCATGGATGAGGCATGATCGGAACCGGTGGCGATGGCGAGCCGGCTCTCTCCGGTGCGGAGATTCATGTAGGCATATTTGAGTGCCGCAATACCCGACAGGCAGATCCCGGAGGTGCTGATCACTTCACAGGGCGGGATGCCTGCCGCCCCATGGACCATCACCCCGTGGCCGGGCATGAGCTGGTCCGGGGTGGCGGTGCCGCAGCAGAGACAGTCCACATCTTGAAGGGAACGGCCTTCGGGGAACCGAAGGCCTTTGATGGCTGCCACGGTCAGATCGGTGTTGTTGTGGGTGAATTGGAGGGTGATGGGATCGATGGCATAGTGACGGGTGTGGATGCCGTTGGTCCGAAGGATCACCCGCCGGGTCCGGGACGGGGTGTGTCCCACCATGCCCAGGATCCGCTCCATGTCGTCGTTGCCCACGGGCGGATTGGGCAGAAATGAGGTGATGTCAAGGATGAATACGGTCATGTTGATTCGGTCTCATATGCCGACATTGGCGTGGAAGCGGTTCATGAGATCGGCGTACAGGCCGTAGAAAGTGCCGGGGTCGAGCGTGGTCGGGACCACCGCATTGGTCAGGGTATAGTAATCCAGGTCGTGAACCACGATCCGGTCTTTGACTTGCTCGTAGAGGGGCGTGCCCGGAACCGGGGTCAATACGGAAAACATGGGGATGTCGATCCGACTGTCGGCGACGAATTGTTCCAGCTCGGCAAAATCGTCCCGGGTATAGTCGGGTGATATGATGAAATCGCCCACGATGGTAATGCCCATCTCGTGGAGCGTGTCGATGGCTTTTTCGTTTTTGGCGATGCTGCTCTTCTTGTTGAGGTGTGTTAGCCGCAGGTCACTGATCTCTTCGAAGCCCACCACCACCGCACGAAGGCCGACGGCTTTCCACTCCCTGAAAAGATCCGGATGATCGATGACACTGTCGGCCCGCACATCGGCCACATAGTTTTTATGGATGCCGGCATCTGAAATGGTCCGGCACAGGTCAAAAGAATGGGCCACGTTTCCGAAGGTATTGGCGTCCACCAGCCGTATGAAGGGGATATCCCCGAGCGCCTCGATATCCCGCAGTACCGCGGAAACGCTGTGGGTCAGGTACCTGTGGCCGCTCACCGCGCCGATGGAGCAAAACGCACAGGCATAGGGGCATCCGAAGGCGGTGCTGACGAACCCGACTTTCATGTTTAAAGAGGGGAGGAAGTAGGCCTCCCGATACGGATCGACCAAATCGTACCGGGGCGGGGCATCATCCACCAGATCCGCGGTTCGGTATGCCCTCGGCTTCAACCTCAGTCCTTTCCCGGGATCGGTTTTGGCCACGCCGGGGATGTCCTCATGGAGCGGTTCACCGGATTCCAGGACCTCCACCAGTTCCCTGAAACTCTGTTTGGCCAGGCCCACCACCACAAAATCAATGTCTTTCACATTGAAAAACGCCGGGTCCAGGGATGCATGCACCCCGCCCACGGCCACCCGGGCGCCGGAGTGCGCCTTGGTTTCACGGGCCAGACGAACCATGGTGTTGGCCTCGCAGGTGGTGCCGGTGATGCCCACCAGATCCGGCTTGAAGCGTCGGGTCTCTTCGGCCAGCGATGTCGGGGCCACCTTCAGGTCTAAGATGACCACCTCGTGCTCGGGAAGGTTCCCGGCCAGCACCTCCAGGGCCAGAGGTTCCCCGCGCATCATCTGCTTGATGGATCCTATGCCGTATGTTTCTTCTGGTATGCTGCGGCCCGCATTGGGGGGGTTGACCAGTAAAATCCTCACAAAGACGTGCTCCGATGATGATATAATGAACCCTTTGAAAATGTTCAATGTTTCGAGGATTGACATTTGAGCCTGACGCCGAGATTAGCCAAAAGGGGGCGTTTTTCAAAGGTTTCAAGATGATGCTGTGTATATAGTGAACCCATGGATTTGGTGTCAAGTAAATTACGGAACCGTCCGGACCATTGACAATCTCCTGAAAATGCGCTACCACAAAGCAAAACATATCACCCGAGGATGACCCCGGGTGTGTTGTGATCGGTGTTCGACGAGCCGTTTTTTTAATTTGATACGGGTCGCGGATGAAAAGGGAAGACGGTGGGAATCCGTCGCATGTTGGCCGGTGCTGTGTACCCCATGCCGAGACCTCTGAAAAGCACCCCTTTTCGCCCAATCTCGGTGTTGTGTTCGGATTTTAATCCTCGAAATAGTCCACTATTCCTGCGGTTAAAATCCTCACGCGCCTTGATCTTGAACGAAATTGAACGTTTTTCAAAGGTCTCATAACGCTCATGCTAAGCTGATCTCTCGGTAACGTTCCGGTGATTTGTTGAACCGGATAAAAAGTCACTGCCGGATGTGAGCCCTGGAACGGGGGCTTCGGCCGGTGGGAAGGCGAGCCGAGAGGGGGAAGCCAGAAGACCTGCCGATCACCACGAATGGTGCTGCCAAACCCCATTCGGGTCACCGGAAATAGGGTGACCTGGGTGGGGTTTTCTTTTTTCGCCGCCCGTGACCATGAGAAGCGAGAATGAAAAGGAGTGATCAGATGGGGTGGACATCATGCGTAGCGCACATCGAGCCCATATCGGACGAATGGATGAATGTGGCCCGTGAAAGGCTTGACAATCTTACCAAACCGATCCGGAGTCTCGGAGTCCTCGAGGACCTCGCCGCCCGGATGGTGGCCATCAGGGAAGAGGCCATGCCGGCCGTGTCCAAAAAGGCGGTGTTTGTGTTCGCCGGGGACCACGGGGTCGCCACCGACGGCGTGAGCCCCTATCCCCAGGAGGTGACCGGGTTGATGGTAAAGACCTTCCTGGCGGGACGCGCAGGCATCAATGTGTTGGCCCGGGCCGCCGGCGCAAACGTCAACATCATCGACATCGGGATGAAGAGCGATATTGGGGATGAGGGGGCCCTCATCCGGCGCAATATTGGACGGGGGACCCGAAATCTGGCGGAGGGTCCGGCCATGACGCGGGAGGAGACCGAGGCCGCCCTGAACGTGGGGGTGGAGATGGCGGAGAGGGCCTATGAGGAGGGCGTCACCCTTTTGGCCACCGGCGAGATGGGGATCGGGAATACGACGCCCTCCACCGCCCTCTACTGCGCGCTCCTTCCCGCGGATGTGAAGGCCATGACCGGACGGGGCACCGGTCTGGACGACCGAGGCCTGAGGCATAAGATGGATGTCATTCAAAAAGGGCTCGACAGGAATGCCGCGTTATGCATTGACCCCTTTTCCACTCTTTCCGCACTGGGCGGATATGAGATCGCGGGAATATGCGGGTTGTGCCTCGGCGGAGCGGCCAGGCGCATACCGGTGGTGGTGGACGGTTTTATCTCGGGGGCCGGTGCCCTGGCGGCCATGCGCATGAATTCCCTGGTGAAGGACTACCTGATCTTTTCACACCGATCCGCCGAACAGGGTCACGAGCGCTTCTTCAAAACCGAAGGCATCCGGCCGCTTCTCGACCTGGACCTGAGACTGGGAGAAGGCACCGGTGCGGCCCTGGCCATGCAGTTGATTGACGATGCCGTCCGGATCTACCGGGAGATGGCCACCTTTGAGGAGGCGGGGATCACTCCCGGTTCGTGACGATTAGCAGGGAGACGGACATGCTTTCATCCAAGCGTCACAAAGGCCTGAGAGGACTCGGGACCGCCGTGCGGACCCTCACCATCTTTCCCTGGCCCGGCCGGGGGCAAGATGATTTTGCGTCTGCTCTCATATGGTTTCCGCTTGTGGGGATGGCGCTGGGCCTGATGCTTTTCGGGATGTGGGGCGCAATGGCGCTTTTCCCCTTTACGCCCTGGCCGTCCATGGCGGCCCTGTGCCTGCTCGCCGCGGAAACCTGGGCCACGCGGGGGCTTCATCTGGACGGGCTGGCCGATTGGGCCGACAGCATCGGCGGAGGGCTTAAGCGGGAAAAACGCCTGTCCATCATGAAAGACACGGCTGTAGGCGCTTTCGGGGTCCTGGCCCTGGTTATTGCGCTACTGGTCAAATGGGCGGCCTTTGAAAGACTGATGACTTCAGGGACGCTCATCTGGGTGGTGGCGGTTCTGACCCTTTCACGGGCCATGATGGCAGACCTGTTGATCCGCCTCCCCTATGCCCGTGCCGAAGGGGGGACGGGACAACCGTTCGCCGTTGAAGCAAGGGGGGCTTCCCGCAGGGTGCTGTATCTCCTGACCCTCGCCGTGTGCCTCCTGTATGGTCCCCTGGGCGGGGGGCTCTTTTTGACGGGGATGGTGGAAACGGGCCTGTTCAGGGCCCGGATGAGGCGGGTGTTCGGAGGGATCACCGGAGACCTCCTTGGGACGGCCAACGAGATGATCGAGCTCACGCTGTTGACGCTCATGGCCCTGCCCGGAACGCATCTGGCAGTATATACCGGCTGGGCGTGGATGTTCACCGGATAAACAAAAAGTCCTCAAAAAATGAGATGCTAATCCGTTTCAGCCGCCATTATTTTGGATAAGCGTTCGAATCTCGGTTTCTCAAACAGAATTTTGTTCAACTCCCTGTGGGTGAAATAGGGGTCGTCGTCACGCAAGTAGGGGAGCAGGATTTTTTTCTGCCTGAGCACGTCTCTCGATAAGGTGGTGGATATGGCGGCTTCTTCGTATAAAGGCGCCTTCACCATGGGTTTCCCGAAGGGACTGATGATCTCGCTTCCTCCCCAAAAATGAAACTCTTCTTCCTGAAGGGTGGAATACGGGGCCTCTCCCAATGAAATGGAGGCCGTTTCCGCGGCAAGAATGGACGTTCGTTCCTGCCAACGTTCCTCTCCCACCCGGTTGACACAGATGTTGTAAATCCCGAAAATCCGGGAATAGAACTTATTGATGATTCCCCAGCTTTCGATGTTGGAGAATTCGCTTCCCATGGACCCTTGGGAAGAATTGAATATCGAGACGATTACATCCGCCTTCTGCACCACCCCGAGATAGGGGAGGGAGGGGTGCCATAAATCATTGCAGATGAATACGGCGATGGTGAAGTCGTGGAGTTTGAAGACCGGCACCTGTTTTCCCGAGGCAAAATACTTCCGCTCCTCGAACACGCCGTAGTTGGGAAGGTTCAGTTTTCTGTAGGCATATTCGATCTTGCCGTCCACCGCCACCAGGGCCGAATTGTAGAAATTCATGGCCGGCGTTTCTTCGATAAACCCCACCACCGCCGCCGTCCCCTTGCTGGCCTCTGCCAGCGCCTTGATCTCCCGGGAGTCCATGCGGAGGGCCACTTCGTGGTACCGCTTTCCCACGAAATAGCCGGTCAAGGCCAGTTCCGGGAAGACCACCAGGTCCGCGCCGGTCGCTTTGGCCTCGCGGATCTTGGAGATAACGGTGTCCAGGTTCTGTTTCAGATCTAAAAGGGCCGGACTGGTCTGGTAGGCGAAGACGTTCATTTGGTATTGCCCCTCCCGAATGCTTAATAAATTCGGGGTATCCTACAGCACACGGGGATGGCAAATCAACTAATATAAAAAGCATTTCCCCGTATTTTTGAGGGTGTGATCGTCCCGCATGTAGTTGGCCTGGGAACCGTTTCGGGCGATGACCTCGAATCCTTACGGAT
>JARRPY010000119.1:0-15957 GCA_037382425.1 Deltaproteobacteria bacterium | reverse complement strand
AAAATTGCTGTATTTAACCTTTAATGAGAGGGTTCTTCCCTTCAATCCATTTCGGCGAAGCCTTCTGCCCACTTTGTAGGCCAGGGTCAGTAACGCCTTTTTTGATTCATCCCAGTCGGTCAGGTCTTTCATGAAGGTCTGTTCATGTCCCAGGGATTTGGGTTCGCGGGCCACTACCACGTCCCGCTCGTCCAGTCCCATGGCCAGTTCACGGATGTGGACCCCGCTCCTCCCCAGGGCCTTGAGCAACACGTCTGCTGAGGCCGATCGCAAGTCCTTGAAGGTGTGGATTTTCAGCCTGGCCAGGGTTTTCTGGGTTACCTTTCCGACGCCCCACATCTTGCTGACCGGCAGAGGGTCCAAAAATTGCCTGACCCCGCCGGGAGGCACCACGGTCAGCCCATCGGGCTTTTCCATATCCGATGCAATTTTCGCTACGAATTTGGAGGGGGCGACGCCGGCTGAAACCGTAAGCCCGATCTCTTTCAAGGTGGTGGCCTTGATCTGTTTGGCGATACGGACCGCGTCACCGAACAGGCGTCGGGAGCCGGTGACGTCCAGGAAAGCCTCATCAATGGACAGGGGCTCCACCAATGGGGTAAATCGATGAAATATCTCAAATATCTCCCCTGAGACCGCTTGATACCGCTTCATACGGACCCGGAGAAATACAGCCTGCGGACAGAGACGCGCGGCAGTAGCCATGGGCTGTGCCGAATGAATCCCGAATGATCTGGCTTCGTAAGAGGCCGATGAGACCACGCCTCTTTCAAGACTCCCGCCCACGATGACCGGCTTTCCCTTGAGGTGCGGGTTATCCAACACCTCTACCGCGGGATAAAAGGCGTCCATGTCCAGGTGGATGATGGATTTATGCGTACCCATATGCGACCAATTGAGGGGGTCGGCTGTCTACATTATCCTCGTTAGGGGTGAGAGATGCCGGCTCATTTTCCAGCGCGGACAGCACCTCATCTGCCCAAAGGTAGCGGATGTGTCGAGGCAATTCAACCGTTTTGAGAAGCTGCCCTCGGCGCCTGGGTTGAAAAATGATTTTGCCTGCTTAAAATAAAGTAATGAATATTTAGCTTTGGATCCGACATGTTTGCATCCGGGGGCGCGGTCGGAGCTTGGAACTATGGATTTGAATGACGGTGCACAAGAAGTCTTCCGTTATTACAGCCAAAAGGAAAAGAGGCTCATCTAAGGTGACAAAACGAGAAGTGAAAAATGGAATCTGATCACGTGGAAGTTGAACATAGCAGCGGGACCCGGCTCCTGTTCACCCTGGTTTTGAACCTGATGATCCCGGTGGCTCAGCTTATAGGGGGGGTCTATGCCAACAGCATGGCGCTGATCTCCGATGCCACGCACAATTTCAGTGACTTTGTGGCCGTTATTATTGCCTATATCGCGTATTTAATCGGCCGGAAAGGGCCCACGGTCCAGAACACATTCGGCTATAAACGGGCCGAGGTGTTGGCCTCGGTCCTGAATGTGGTCATCCTTGTGGCTGCCTCGGCTTTTATCGTGTATGGCGCGGTAGAGCGGTTTTATCATCCCAAGCCGGTGATGGGGAATGTTGTGATTCTGCTTGCGGGTGTGGGTATTGTGGGGAACGGCCTCTCGGCATGGCTTCTTCACCGGGATTCCAAGCACAACCTCAATGTACGGGGCGCATTTCTTCATATGGTGGGGGACCTGTTGATGTCGGTGGTAGTGCTGATCAACGGCGCCGTTCTCCTCTTTAAACCTTGGTACTGGCTGGACCCGTTGCTTTCCGTCTTCATCGTGCTCTTCATACTGAAAAACTGCTGGACCATACTCGGTGCCGCCGGCGGAATTCTCATGAATGCCACACCCAAGGGGCTGGACCTCGAGGCGGTCAAGGCGGTTTTGGAGCAAATTCCCGGTGTGCACGATGTGCATTATCTGCACGCCTGGAATATTTCCGCCGGCACGATCGGGTTTTCCTGCCACGTAAAAGTTGAGGATCAGCGGGTGAGTGAAAGTGAAGAACTGGGGGACAAGATTCGTGAGGTCCTGTCCAGCCGATTCGGTATCGACCATCCGGTCCTTCAGTTTGAGACGGGCGAATGCGGAAACGGCGGTATTCTTTGCGAACTGTCGTGCGGGAACCCGGGGCACGGCTGATCGTCAAAAAGGTAAGGGCGAGCCCTAAGCTGAAAGGAAGTGAGACCATGGCGCAATACGAAGCGATGGTGTTATCCATTGCCGGAGATAGTGGAGAAGACACGGCCGAGGTCATCATCCAGCCGGGGAGCGCGGACATCCCCGGCGTTTCCGCTGAAGTCAATCAGCGGGTGTGCCATTGCGCGTCAGATGGGTCGTCCGTGAGAATCGAGGCCATCAATACGGCAGGCGCAGAGGTTGGAGATCTGGTTCTGGTGACGCACGATACCTCGACCCTCGTGAAGAATGCAGCGTTTCTGGTGGGTATTCCCGGTATCGGTCTGATCCTGGGCATCGTTCTTACGGGGATGGTGACCAACGAATTTTCCGATGCCCTCATGGGCGGCATTTTTGCGGGTGCGGGCCTCTTTGCCTGTGGGGTGGGCGTGGGCGTGCTTCTTTACAGGCGGCTGTCCAGAGGAAGTCGGTTCATCATCGATCGCATTATCCGGACAAGGGCTGAGACGCCCGGCACGCTCGAGTTGAACCCTGCTTGCAGCGCACGGGATAACGCGTTCTGCAGAGGATGTTCAGGCCCCGGGCTGTGACCCGGATACCCATGTCCACGGCCCACCGATTTTCGCCAGGTCCCGCGGGGATCCGCATAATCTCCAATATTCCCATATGCCCGTTTTCCCGAGGCTGAGGATCACTTCTTGCCTTCGCCCCTCCTATTGGCCTCTTCCTCCCTCAGTTTCTTTCGAAGGATTTTGCCTACCGCCGATTTGGGCAGGTCTTTGCGGAATTCCACCAGCTTCGGCCGTTTGTAGGCCGCCAATTTTCCCTCACAAAACTTGAGTACGTCCGCCTCGGTAAGGGGTTGACCTTCCTTTGAGACGACAAAGACCTTCACTGTTTCACCCCGGTACGGGTCGGGGACGCCTATGGCACACGCATCTTTGATGTTTTCATGTTGATAGAGGACCTCTTCTATTTCGCGTGGATAGATATTGTAGCCTCCGGCGATGATCATGTCCTTCTTTCTGTCCACGATGAAAAAATAGTCGTCCTCATCTCGAACGGCAATGTCACCGGTATGAAGCCACCCGTCCACCAACTGCCGGGCGGTTTCTTCGGGTTTGTTCCAGTACCCCTTCATGACCAGCGGGCTCTTGATGATGATCTCTCCCGGTTCTCCCCTGGGAACATCCTCCTTCCCCGCCTCCACATCCACGAGACGCACGTCCGTATCCGGCCAGGGCAACCCGATACTCCCGGTCTTCCTGAGACCCAAGACGGGGTTGCTGATTCCCAGGGATGTGGTCTCGCTCATGCCCCATCCCTCGCTGTATGAGATCCCCATCTCCTTTATCTGCTGTATCAGCTCCACAGGCATGGGTGCGGCGCCGGAGTTCAGAAGACCGAACAGGCGCGGCAGGTCCAGATCCCCTGCCCGGGGATGGTTGATAATGGCGTTTATCATGGTCGGCACCGCTGGGAAAAAGGTAATCTCCTTAAACCCTGCCAGGAGCCCCATGAACTCATCGATATCGAACCTGGGAACGAGTATTTGAGTGGCACAACTGAAGATGGCCCAGTGCATGGCCACGATGGTCCCATAGACATGAAAATAAGGGAGAACCGCGAGAACCGTCCGCCTCTCGGGGGGCGTGAGCCGGGTGGTTGCGCCGCCCCATAAAGAGACCTGCAGGGTTGCGGCAACCAGGTTGGCATGGGTGAGGACCGCCCCCTTAGGGGTACCGGTGGTTCCTCCGGTGAATTGTATGAGTGCGGGATCATGAGGCGCTATTTCGACGAAGGGCACCTTCGTGTTCGTGTGGCTTTCAATGAGCGACGAAAAATGATGCCATCCCTTGCCCAGACCCATTTCTTCGGGTGTACTGGGGGTCATGCCGGCGATAAAATCCGTGACTCTGGTGACAACGACACGGGGGATCTCCACGGTCTCGCAAAGGGATCTGATGTTGGAAAGGACCATATCGAAGGTAAAAAGGGCCGTGATGCCCGTATCCTGAGACATGAATCTCAATTCTTCGACCGTATACATGGGATTGAGGTTGACCACGATGGCACCGAGATGCAGTATGGCGTGATAGGCGATCACGTATTGGGGCGAAGTCGGGAGGTGAAGGCCGATCCGGTCTCCCTTTTTGACGCCCAAGGTTCCGAGGGCGTTGGCCAGACGCAGGATTTTCTCCCGAAGCTCCCAGAAGGTGGTTTCCGTGCCGTAGAAATTGAGGGCCGCCTTGTCCGGGTAGGAACCGGTCGACATCTTCATGAGCTCATGCGCCGGGATAACCGGGTAGCGGATGGTGAAGGGGACGTCATAGTCATACTGCCGTTGCCATGGTCTTGATTCCATTTGGGGTGCCTCCTCTCGCTTCTATGGCCAACGCTCAGCTAAAAAAGGATACCACAAGCACGGATCATTAATATACCCTAAAGTCGGGAAAGCCCCCACTGATTTCAATGAGAAGTCCTGACCGCCTTGACATTATCATGGTATACACATACCGTTGATGATGATCTTTGAAGGTTCGGTATGAACATCAATCGCATGAAAAGAGAGGTACGACATGGAGTATATCCGCTATATCGAAAAGACTCATGAATATTACCGAAGTCTGGGCTATGACAAGACCTATAACTATGCCTACAACAAGGATATCCCTTTTGCCCCGTTGAAGAAGCCGCTGTCGGAATCCCGGGTGACGCTGGTGACCACGGCCTCTTTCCTGCTGCTGGACGAGGAAGGCCGCCCTCTGGAAGAACCGAGGATGCTCGGCACCAATGAGATGGAGGTCTTTACAGTGCCCAGTGATTGGCCCGTGGAGCGTATTCTGTCCACCAGTGAGGATCACGACCGGTATCAGACGGATATGTCGGACGTTAATGCCTATTTCCCCACCACGCGGATGCAGGAATTTCTGAAAGAGGGGACCTTCGGCAGCCTGGGCAGGAACTACTATCGGACCCTGCCCAATTACAGCCACCGCAAGATCACCGAAGTGGACGGGCCGGAAATCCTGCGACAATGCCGCGAGGACCATGTGGATGTGGCCTTGCTGACCCCTGTCTGACCCATCTGCCACCAGACCGTGAGTCTGGTCGCCCGGGTGCTGGAGGCGGGAGGGATTTCAACGGTCACCTATACCAATGCAAGGGATATCGCCGCCAGTGCAGGCAACCCCAGACAGATTTTTCTCAATTATCCCCTGGGCAACCCGGCGGGCCGGCCTCACGACCCGGAGAACCAGCGCAGGGTTCTGCGTGCGGGATTGACGCTTCTGCAAGATGCCGGTGAGCCGGGCATCATTGTCGATCTTCCCTATACCTGGTCCGATAGCCGGAAATGGATGGAGAAATTCATGACAGATGAGCAGCCCTTTATCTCTGAAGATGCGTAGGCCAAGCTGAATGAGTTGCTTAAAAAGGCGAGACAACATAAGTCCGGGAAGATTAATTAGGAGGAACGATCACGGAATGGAGAACCCCAACATCACGGTGTATACGCAACCCTTTTGAGGCCCCTGCTCGGCACTGGCAGAGTATCTGACCGGCAAAGGGGTGTCGTTTGTAAGAAAAGACTTGATGATAGACGAAGAGGCCCGGGAGGAATTGTTCAGCCTGGGCGTTCGCTCGGCCCCCGCCCTGGTGGTGGACGGCGAGGTATTGACCGGGTTCGACAAATCGCGGATCGATGCATTGTTGAACCTTTGAAAATGATCAGCGAGCGACCTTAAAAAAATTAAATGATTCCCCATGCGTGTTGCGGACGCCCACCCTTCCGGGGGCTCCCCGCTGCCCTTAGGTTCGGGAGATCCCCGGGCCGGAGCGGGTGTCCCCCCGCGTTTTTTCTTCCCAGACTGGAATGGAGGGCATATTTTGAGCGCAAAACAGTTCGACGGCCCACAGGCATTAGATGAGCATACAGATGAGGGAGCGGGTTCCGAAAGGAATATATCAGACCTGCGCAGCGCCATAGAGGTGTTGAAGCAGAGACCGGGCCAACTCCTGATCTGCCGGGAGCCGGTGGACCCCGACGCCGAACTCGCAGGCGTTTATCGGAGGGTCGGAGCGGGAACCCCGGTGGAACCCCCTACGCAGGAAGGTCCCGCCATGCTGTTTGAAAATGTGCGGGGATATGATATCCCCGTTATTACAGGGGTAATGGCCAGCCGGCAGCGGGTGGCGGAACTTCTCGGCAGGCGTCCGCATGAGCTTTCCCGCTGCCTTCTGGAGGCCCTTGACGCGCCTCTTGCCGCAGAGTTGACCCGGGAGACCAACCCCCCGTGTCAGGAAGTGGTCCATGACGCCGGCATCGATCTTTTGAGACTGCTGCCGGCCCCCACCAACACGACCCTCGATTCAGGCCCCTATTTCACCATGGGTGGTTGCCGGCGGGCTTCGAAGACGGGCCGTTGAATTAACGCCATGCGTGTCGGTGGATGCAAAGGCCCTGGCCCGGGCGGAAATCGTTATCGAAGGGGAGATTTTGCCCCACGAGCGGATTCGTGAAGATATCCGGAGCCAAACCGGATTTGCCATGCCCGAATTCCCGGGGTACCTGGGGTCGGCCCAGGCGGCCCTGCCCGTGATTCGGGTGAAAGCCGTGACCCATCGCATAAATCCCATCATGCAGACCATCGTGGGGCCCGGTCTGGAACATACCAACCTCGCCGGTATTCCCACCGAGGCCAGCATCCTGCGCCTGGTGGAAGCCAGTATGCCGGGAAAATTGCAGAACGTCCATGCCCATGCGGCAGGCGGGGGCAAGTACCTGGCCATTCTTCAATTCAAAAAAGCGTCTCCTGCGGACGAAGGACGGCAGCGTCAGGCCGCGCTCATCGCATTTGCTTCCTTTTCCGAATTGAAACACGTCATCCTGGTGGATGAGGATGTGGATATTTTCGATACCAACGATGTCCTGTGGGCCATGACCACGCGCTACCAGGGAGACGTCAGCACGGTCTTTGTTCCGGGCGTCCGGTGTCATCCGCTGGACCCCAGCCAGTCCCCGGAATTCAGCTATGCCGTCCGGGAAAACGGGCTGTCCTGCAAGACGGTTTTTGACTGCACGGTTCCTTACACACTGAAGGAAAAATTCAAACGGACCCCCTTCGCGGATGTGGATCTCGACCGGTTTTTAAAGAACTGCATAGATCCGGCTGAAAGTCAGGCCAAAAAGCAGTGACACGGCACATGTATTAATAATTTTCATGGGTGATCCTTGGTGGCCGCATGTCCATGGCTTTCCTCGGCAACAACCGAGGGGTCGTATAGTTTTGCCATCTTTTCCGCCTCTGCCCTTATATCTTCCTTCACCGTTTCCGGTTCAATCACCTTGGCTTTTGACCCCCAGGTCATGATCCAGAAGCGGATTTCATCGGTGCCGGCCACTCGGGCCTCGAAGATGATGGAACCGTCTGCCTGTGGGTGAATTTCCTGGGATTCGTGCCAGATCTTCTCCTCGATGTACTCGGCCACATCCGGGTGAAACCAGACCTTTATATGGACCGGTTCCCCCTGGTACACGCCGAAGCTCGGGCCCATGAAATCTTCCAGGACAAAATCCTCAGGGACCTCAAAGGTCGCGTTGGTTTCATGGAGCATTCTAATCCGGTCCAGGGCGAATATCCTGACCTCCTTTCTCATGTGGCAGCGGCCGATCAGGTAAAAGGTGCCGTCAAAGAACCACACCCGATAGGGGTCCACCCGGCGTCGGTTCTCCTTCTTCCGGCTTATGGTATAGTAGACGATCTCGATGGTCTTGCGGTTCAGGGCCGCATCGGCGACCCGGTTCAGAATCTCCTTGAACTGGCCGTAGTCCTTGTACGGCTTCATCGAAAGGTGAAGCGCCCGCTCGATGTCATCCAGATAGTCGATGGATTCGGGGGGCAGGGTGGCCCGGACCTTCTGGAGCAGGGATTCCAAGGAATCATAAAAGGCCGTGTCTTTGAAGATTTTCAGAATGTCACGGCTAAAATAAAGCGCCATCAATTCAGTGAGGGCGAACGGCACCGGGATATGATGCTTCATGGTATCCAGAAGAGACCACAGATTCTTGCCCCCCGCCCGTTCCGTGTAGATGGGAAAACCCGCCATCTGGAGGGCCTCCAGGTCCCGGTATACGGTCCGGGGATGACAGCCCAAATCCCGAGCCAAATCCGCCGCCGATTTTCCCCGACTGGACGAAATTAGGGTCTGGATGATCTTCCACTGCCTGCCGAGCTGATCTCCTCTCGCCATGCAATCTCCTCAAAAAATGTTTTCTCGCGCATCATCGATACCGCCTGGCGGGGCGCCATCCGGTCGTTAGGGTCCTCAGAGGCTCACAGAGTCGAAAGTATGATCGCTTCACTCATTTCGAGGCATCAAGCCTCTTTTCTTTTTCGATCCTTTCGCGAAGCCATATCGCCATGAGCTGGGTGTGGGGAACGCCTTTCTTGCGGGCAAGGCGCTTTATCATCGAAAGATCAAAGGGGTCTATGCGGAGAGAGACGGGCTGACGGGGAGGGCGGGGTACCTGAAACGGCTCGGCATCATTCAGCAATCCGTGAATCTGCTCAGGAGTCTCTCTTGAAATCTCCTTCTCCCAGCGGATAGCCTCTCGTTTAAGGTCTTTTCTTGTCTTTTCTGGAATCCTGCTCATTTCTTTACCCCCCTGAAATAGGCCTTTTGGGTGGTGTTCGACATGGGAAAACCAGTTACGCAACACCATACGCCATACTGTGAATAAGGGGCAACGATCACCTCGATACAGGTTCCCGAAGCGTCCGTGCCCCACAGTCGGTATCGATTTTCATCCGATTTTAAATGCTTTTTCTTCTGCTTAACAGCCAGGGTAGGAAATGGTCCCTCACTGTAATACACCTCTTCAATCTGCTCGGGGGTCATCCCATGCCCGGCAATATGACCGATATTGTCTTCGTCCCAATTAGGTACAAGGCTTTTGTCGGGCTTGATCATATAAAAGATGTAGCGTAATTATTTGATTACGTCAAGTCTCTCTAAGCATTTGAACCAATGCTGTTTAATCCCCGGACCGATGTCTGGGCCGCGAGAGATCTCTGGAAGTGGGCTTAATGATATGATATTTAAACGCTAACGAGTGTACGAATGATTGAGGGGGCCATGGGACAGGAGATTGAGAGGAAGTTTCTCGTCAAAAAGGAGAAGTGGCAACCCGAGGGTGAGGGCGAGCTTTACCGTCAGGGATATGTGTCAACGGAAAAGAGGCGTGTCGTGAGAGTGAGAAGAGCAGGGGATAAGGGATATCTCACCGTCAAAGCTTTGACAGGGGGGATCACCCGCCTCGAATTTGAATACGAAATCCCTGTTCCGGATGCGGACATCATGCTGAACAGGCTCTGTGAACGTCCCCTGATTGAAAAATACCGTCACCGGGTGACGTATCAGGACATGATCTGGGAGGTGGACGTATTCATGGGAGATAACGAAGGCCTTGTTGTGGCGGAGGTGGAATTGGAAAGCGACACTCAGGAGATTGCGCTTCCGGAGTGGGCCGGCCCGGAAGTCTCCACAGATCCCCGCTATTACAACGCAAACCTGGTGAAACACCCGTTCAAGAGCTGGGATAATGACTCAAAATCCCGATAAGTTCACCTAAAGACTTTGCCGAGCATTGACATGATGGCTCAAAATCCTCTCGAAGTTTTAAGAAAATATTTTGGATACGGTGATTTCAGAGAGAACCAGCTGGAAATCATCGAAAAGGTTCTGAACGGTGAAGACGCCTTTGTGTTGATGCCCACCGGCAGCGGGAAGTCCATCTGTTACCAGATTCCTGCTATTTTATGCCGTGGGATGGGGATTATTATTTCACCGCTGATTGCCTTGATGGAAGATCAGGTCAAGGCACTTCAGCAAAACGGCGTCAAGGCCGCATACCTGAATTCGACCCTTTCGTTTCAAGAAGGCCGAAATATCCAAAGACGGGCCGCAACCGGCAACCTGGATGTCCTTTATGTGGCACCGGAAAGGCTCCTCACCGGAGATTTTCAGCAATTCCTCGGCCATGTGGACATCGGGCTTTTTGCCATTGACGAGGCCCACTGTGTTTCCCAGTGGGGCCATGATTTTCGGCCTGAATATTTGAGAATCAATGAGGTGACCCGTAGATTTCCGCATACCCCCCGAATTGCGCTCACGGCGACTGCCGATGTGGTAACGCAAAAAGACATCCTGGACAAACTCGATCTCCGCCGGGCAAAAGTCTTCATCAGCAGTTTTGACCGGCCGAATATTCAATACCATGTGCAGGTCAAGAACAGGGATAAGCATCAACTGCTTGACTTTATCCGAAGCAAACATCCGGAGGGATCGGGCATTGTGTATGCGAGGACACGAAAGAGAACCGAAAGCATCGCGGCATGGTTGTGTCAGCAGGGGGTTGATGCGATGCCATACCACGCCGGCCTGCCCCCGGAAGTCCGCATGGAAAATCAGAAACGGTTTCAGGAGGACCTGACCCGGGTGATCGTGGCCACCATTGCCTTCGGTATGGGGATTGATAAACCGGATGTTCGGTTTGTCGCACATGTGGATCTGCCTGCCAGCATGGAGGCGTATTACCAGGAAACGGGGCGTGCCGGTCGGGACGGGCTGCCGGCTGACGCATGGATGGTCTATTCCATCTCGGATGTCACCGCATTGAGGCGATTGTTCGAGTTGTCTCAAGGGAGTGATGAATTCAAGAATATCCTCCGTCAGAAACTCGATGCGCTCCTCGGGTACTGCGAATCCACGGTTTGCCGCCGGAAACTCATCTTGAACTATTTCGGGGAAACGCACGCCGGTGCTTGCAACACTTGTGATAACTGTTTAAATCCAATTGAGACCTGGGACGGCACAATAGCCGCACAGAAGGCGTTATCCTGCGTATACCGGACCGGCGAGCGGTTTGGCGCCGGGTATCTGATCAGTGTGCTCATGGGCGAGCACACCCTAAGGATTCAACAATGGCGCCACGACAGGATTAAAACCTTCGGGGTCGGTCAGGATCTGGACAGAACGACCTGGATGTCGGTATTTCGGCAGCTCCTTTCAGCCGGGCTGATTTCCGTCGATATGGGCCAAATCAGCGGGTTTCGGTTGACGGATGACAGCTGGAAAGTCCTGAGGGGAGAAAAAGAGGTATGGTTTAGAAAAGATGAGCATAAGACAAAAGAGAGGGTTAAAAAGCAGTCTCCTCCAAAAATGGATACGTTCAAAAATGAATCCGCACAGGTATTGTTTTCAGCCCTTCGAAAGCTCAGGCTGGATATTTCCAATCATCTAAACATTCCACCGTACATTGTTTTTAATGACAGGACCTTGAGAGAGATGGCCATGGTCAAGCCGAAAAACATCCATGAATTTGTGATGATCAATGGGGTAGGGGAGATCAAAGCCGAACGGTATGCGGACATTTTCTTGGCCTGCGTACGCGGTGAGGAGGTGGACGTCAAGGCATTCTTTAAAAGATGACTCATGTGAAAAGCAAAGGAAAAGACGGGGAGTCAAGGTAATGCATGAATCAAAGGTGTTCACCATCGGGTTTACAAAAAAGTCCGCAGAGGAATTTTTCACCCGATTGTCGGATGCGGGGATAAAGCGCGTGATCGACGTGCGGCTCAACAACGTGTCTCAGTTGGCAGGGTTTGCCAAGAGAGACGACCTGGCCTATTTTTTGAAAACCATCTGTCAGTGTGCATACTGGCACGAACCGCTCCTGGCCCCCACCAAGGAGATCATGGACGGGTACAAAAACAAGGCCATTGCATGGGAGGAATACGAAAAGCGGTTTCTGGAACTGCTCGAGAAACGAAAGGCCCGGCAGTTGGTGTCGGCCGAAGACCTGGAAGACGCCTGCCTGCTGTGCGCCGAACCCTCGCCCGAGAATTGCCACCGACGCCTGGTGGCGGAATACCTGGGTGGGTATTTTGACGGCATGAGAATATATCATCTGTAACTTATTGAGATGATCGAGACGTTCTGATTTATCTGGAATTGAACACAGGGATGGGGGGAAGTCTACGGTTGAGAGCGCCGATTAAAACCCCCAACCAACTTCAGGTTTTCAAGCGCTTTGAGCGGTTCACGTATTTCAAGCCTCCGGCTGTACCGGTGGCAGGGTCACCTCGCTAAACGGCCAGAGGCTTCCTGAGAAGCTGAGGGGCGTTCTTGCTCCAAGAAATAGATCAACTTACAGTGTTTCTTTCAGTATAGTCGTTTAAGGCATTTTGGAACGAGTGAATGCCAAAGACCTTGAGATGCTCCAGGCCAAAAAAGAGCCCCTGGACGCTTAAATGCAGCCAGGGGCATAAAGTGAGAACCATTCTTTTCTCAATCAATGTTAATATAAGTCCTGAATTTGAAAAATCAATAGGGGGCAATCATGGAACCAGGGACCCAAATCGTTTATATGCCAAGCCGAGCGAAGGGAAACTTGAAACATAAAGACGTGGAATATGGCTTCGTGGTGGAAACCGAGGGGAAGCATTCGCACTGGTGTCATTTTTGGAGTAAACGGAAAGCGGAAATACTTAGGACCAAGAATAGACCGGAAGTGGTGCCCAATTACAATCTAATGGAAAAGAAGAGTGTCTCGCAGAAGCAGGTTGGGGACATGATGGCAAAACTCAAGATACCGAGATAAAAGCATGAGTTGTCTGATGTTGGGGAAGGATGGACGGTAAGCGATTGAAAGGGCCATAGATGGGACTTGATTCTTTTTTCAGAGTCGAATAAAACGCTTTTTCGAGAGAAGCTGGTGAACGAATATATGTGAACATAGTGAAAACTGGGTCACGGAGTTTTACGGATATTACGGATTGGGATCAGAAAGTTAAAATGGTAGGGAAAATAGGCCGGACTCAGGAGATGGGGGTCGGCTTTTTTGTCAAAATCATGTCTCACCAAGAAAAATTTTGACCTATTTTTGACCTAAAACGGGATTTCCAAGAAAAAAGGCACTTACCTCGAAGAGACGTAAGTGCCTGATTTCACGTGGTGCCGAGACCCAGAGTTGAACTGGGGACACGGGGATTTTCAGTCCCCTGCTCTACCGGCTGAGCTATCTCGGCGCGAACAAAAAATCTTCATACTAAAAATGTTTCTTCCGGTCAAGCTTAATTAGGAGAGAATTTTTGCCTAACGGTCCTTTTTGTCCGAATCCTCTGCCTGAATTTCCAACTCAAGGGGTTCAACCTCATCCAGTTCTATGACAAATTCATCGGTCTTTTGACCCGCTTTCTCCTTGGGGGCGGCCCCGCTGGATGGAGCAGGCGTCTTTTCTTCTATTTCAGCCATCTTCTTTTCTAATGCCTCGGTATCCCAGACGGAATCGCCCGAAATTTGATCTTCACTCAAGGCTCGGTCCAACTCGAATTCGATAGGCGTCTCTGTTCGTTCGGGCGACTCAATGTCGATCTGGGAATCGTCAGCTTCCTGTCCCTGGATCTGGGTTCGGGCCTCGTTTTGATCTACTTTCGCTTTCTCAGGTTCCTCATCGAAGCCGATGGCGTCTATTTCGGGTTGCTCGGGCTCGATATCAAATTCGAGCGTTCCGATATCGGCGGCCCCGGGTTCATCAAAACTCAAATCCAGCTTTACGTCGTCTGACACCGCAGGTTCAGAGGGCGTGTCTATTTCGAACGACTTGGTTGCAGGGGGTTCCGGTTCGATATCAAACGTCAGTTCTTCTGCCTCGGGTGCTTCACGTTCCGAATAGGCCGCCGCAAGCTCATCGAGATTGGCCATCAATTCTTCCTGGTCCGCCTGGCGCGCATCGGGTACTTGGGCCGCGGTCTCCACGGAAGTGCCGTCATCCGATCCGATCAGGGTGCCCAGAAGGAAAGGGGGGTCGGGTTTGAAGCGAGGGAGATTCATTTCATCCCTCTCCGTGGCCAGTGCATTGCCGCATTTAGGACAGGCATCATTATGGTCGAAGCTGACATAATTACACTTGGGGCATTTCATTTTCCAGTCCTCCCAGGGCGCTATGCTTTCCCTGTTTCAACTCCCCTATTCCCTCCCACGGTGTTCCTCGATGGCGCGACGGGCCAGATAATCGCACCGTTCGTTTTCCGGGTGATTGGCATGGCCCTTCACCCAGTTCCACTGGATGTGATGCTTACGGCTCAGTCGTAGGATTTCCTCCCACAAATCTCGGTTGAGGACCGGCTTTTTTTGTGATGTCATCCAATTTCTTTTGAGCCAGCCGGGCAACCATTCCGTCATCCCTTTTTTGACATATTCCGAATCCGTGTAAAGCCGGATTTTGCAGGGCCGTTTCAGTCGTCTGAGGGCCTCTATAACCGCCGTCATCTCCATGCGGTTGTTCGTGGTATGAGGGTCAAACCCTGAGATCTCTTTCGTGGCCTCCCCCCACTTCAGCACCGAGGCGTATCCCCCGGGGCCGGGATTACCGCTGCATGCACCGTCGGTATAGATGTCCACCGTATCGGTGTCCGACGTGATCACTTCACCTTGTTCCTGGGACGGCCCATGTCGCCCATGTTGTCCCTGAAGCGGCCGACAATCGTAAAGGTAATCTCCGGTTTTTCCGGATAGTTGGTTTTCAGCTTCAGTATACCCCGGTAGTGCTGATCCGGAACCGGGATGTTGGTGAACTGGACGGTGTATTTCCGGCCCTTTTCAACCTCTTTGATGTCGTATGTCACTTTTCCCTCAAGTGTGAACTCCTGAGGCGTCAGTTCCAAAGGCTTTTTGCGTTCGGCCCTTACCTCGGCCACCCGCGTGATCGACTGGTCAGGCGCTCCAAAGAAGTAGATGTACCGGTTGGATACAAAAACAGCCACCTTGACACTCCCCTTGATCCGTAACATCAGCTCTTGATTGTTCGGATCGTTGGTCCTGACTCTCGCTGCTTTCAAAACCGTTCCCTGATATCCTTTGGTTTTCAGCTTCAGCGTAATGCTCCCCGCCCCTCCGGGGGGGATGGCCCTGTCGAACTGGGCCACGGTGCAGCCTCACCCCGGCCTGACGCTGAAGATTTTGAGCGTTTGATCTCCCTGGTTCAACACTTTGAAGGTGTGTTCTACGACCGTGCCTTCATCAACAGACTTGAAGTCGAAATCGGGATTTTCTATGACGACTTTGGGTCCGGTGGTCTCTTCGGCAAAGACCGGCGAGATCCAGATGCACGAAAGGAAAACAAGCGCTAACGAAATCAACCTCTGCTTTTTCATGAATGAGCCCTCCTCGGCGTTCAATTTTGGGATGCGTGATGCAATTTGTAAGAGAGGATGTCCATAAGGACGGTAAAGTCGATATTTTCAACCAGGCAGCATGACGGGACGCTGATGCGGGTTGGTGCAAAATTGAGAATCGCATTCACATGGTATTTCAGCAAAAGATTCGCCACGGACTGGGCCGCGGATGCGGGTGTCGTAATCACGCCGATCTCGATGTCGAGATCCCGGATGACCCGGCTCAACTCACGCATGGGTCTGATTTTGAGCCCTGAACTGAGGACGTTCCCGATTTTTCTGGGAGAATTGTCAAAGGCGGCCACGCAGTTGAAGCCTCTTACCGAGAGGTTCTCATGTTCCAGAAGGGCCGAGCCCAGCTTCCCGATTCCCACCACACCCACGTTCCATTCGCGGTTTATGGCCAGGATCTTCTTGATTTGCTCCTGAAGGCCGATGACGTCATAGCCCACCCCCCGGACCCCGAATTCACCGAAATACCCGAGGTCCTTCCTGACCTGGGCCGGGTTGACCTGGCACAACCAAGCCAGTTTGTCCGAAGAGACCATTCGGTATCCATCGAATTCAA
>JARRPY010000118.1:0-7466 GCA_037382425.1 Deltaproteobacteria bacterium | reverse complement strand
AAACGGAGAAAGACATCCCCAAAAAGGACGATACGACAAGAGCAGCGCAAAATGACACGGCCAAAAAAGCAGAACCGGATCAGGAAAGCCAGGCGCCCCCGCTTCCGGAAGTCAATTTTTCCTCCCTCATTTTGAGTCTCAGTTCCTCTTCCCTGCTTCATCTGGGAGAAGTGCCCGACCCACAGACGGGAGAGAAGAAAAAGGATCTGGCCCTGGCCAAACATTCGATCGATATTATCGCCATGCTGAAAGAAAAGACGCAGGGGAATCTCACGGACGATGAACAGAAATTCATAGAGAGCGTCCTGACGGACCTCAGATGGCGATACGTAAAGGCCAAGTAATTGGATGGAGCAAAGCCCCAGCGCCTCGTGAGCCGACGGGCTCCTGCCAAGCTCAATCTCAGACTGAAAATCACAGGCCGCAGACCGGATGGATACCACAATCTGGTATCCGTCATGGTCCCGGTGGCGCTGTATGACCGGATAGACATCCAATTTGTACCCTCGCGGGGCATTTCGCTCAGTTGTCGAGGCCTGCGTCTACCCCAAAATGACAAAAACCTGGCTTTCAGGGCGGCGGCGGCATTTTGTGAGAAAACAGGGCTTAATCAAGGCATATCTCTGTCGCTCACCAAGGACATTCCGGTTGCAGCGGGATTAGGGGGCGGTAGCAGCGACGCGGCGGCCGTGTTGCGGGCCTTAAACCACATGACGGATGCCCCCCTTTCCACAAGGGACCTGGAAACCCTCGCCGTGGGTCTGGGCGCCGACGTCCCTTTCTTTTTGAAGGGATGTCCGTGTATCGCTCAGGGGATCGGAGAGAAACTCACCCCCATTGAAAAATGGCCGAATCTATGGTATATTATCATCATGCCGCCCATCGAGGTATCCACCACGTGGGTATATGGAGAATTGGACCGCAAAGAGGCCATAGAAAAGGGTCATGTTCTCGCTGAATTGGAGTTGACAAGTATCGAGTATCAGGCTATAATGGCGTATTTGGGCTGTGGTTCACCCCAGATCGACCGCCTCTTAGAAAACGACCTGGAACGGGTTACGGTTAGTCGTTTTCCAACTTTGAGACGCATCAAAACGGCCCTGCTCCGCGCCGGAGCCGAGGGCACGCTCATGTCGGGCAGTGGCCCAAGTGTTTTCGGCGTCTTCCGTTCGCGAGAAAGCGCAGAAAAAGCCAAGGGAACGCTACTGGCCAAGCACCTGGGTCATGTTTTTTTGGCGGGAGGTCTAGACAAAACGAGAACGGTTACGCCCTAAATAATCAACGGCTGCGAACTTGATCACCACCGTACTGGGGTGTCGTCAAGTGGTAAGACACGGGCCTTTGGAGCCCGCATTCGGAGGTTCGAATCCTCCCACCCCAGCCATATATTTTTTTGAGAGAGCCCAATTGGAATATGATCTGAAACTTTTTGGAGGGACATCCAACCCGCAGTTGACCAGCGAAGTCTGTGACTACCTCGGCATCACTCCCGGCAATATCCTCGCCAAGACCTTCAGCGACGGGGAGACCCAGGTGGAAATAAGGGAGAACATCAGGGGGCGGGACGTGTTTGTTCTCCAGTCCACCTCCACTCCCGTCAATGACAACCTGATGCAGCTCCTCATCATCATGGACGCCCTAAAAAGGGCCTCGGCAAAGCGGATCACCGTGGTCATTCCCTATTATGGGTACAGTCGACAAGACCGGAAGGTAAAACCGAGGGTCCCCATCAGTGCCAAGCTGGTCGCCGATCTGATTACGGTGGCCGGCGCCAATCGTGTGGTCTCCATGGACCTGCATGCGGGCCAGATCCAGGGATATTTCAATATTCCGGTGGATAACATATATGCCGCGCCCGTCCTATTAAAATATATCGAAAACAACCTGAAAAATGATCTGGTCATTGTCTCGCCGGACGCCGGAGGCGTGGAAAGGGCGCGGGCATTTGCCAAGCGTCTCGACGCGGGTCTGGCCATCATAGACAAGAGACGCGAGGCGGCCAACGTGTCTGAAGTCATGAACCTCATTGGGGAAGTGAATAACAAAACGGCGATCATTTTGGATGATATGGTGGACACTGCAGGCACCCTGACTCAGGCGGCCGCCGTTCTCAAAAAACGGGGGGCAAAACGCATCCACGCCTGTTGTACACACCCGGTTCTTTCCGGACCCGCGGTGGATCGAATTGCGGCCTCGCCCCTTGACAGCCTCGTGGTTGCCAACACCATCCCCTTGAATGAAAAGGCGAAACACTGTCCCAAGACCATTGTGGTCCTCTCCATGGCCGAACTCTTGGGGGAAACCATCAAGCGGATCCACGATTCCGATTCCGTCAGTACACTGTTTGTTTGAGTGATCGAAAACGCCTCGGTAACTGGGCGTTTTTTTGGGGAAATACTTTGTGAAAAATTTTATTAATAGTGGAGGATTCAAATGAGTGACCTAACCCTCGCCGCCCGTGTGAGAACAGAAACAGGAAAAGGGGCGGCCAGAAAATTGAGAAAACAGGATCAGATACCTGCCATATTTTACGGGCCCGGGACGAAACCGGTGCCCCTGTCTGTGGACTACCCGGAACTCGCTCGCGTCATTAAATCGAGTGGGAGTGAAAATGTCATATTTGATTTGGCGTTCGAGTCCGAAGGGGGGGAAACCACACGAAAGGCCATGATAAAGGAGCTCATGGTCGACCCGGTTAAAGATACCTACCTTCATGCGGATTTTTATGAAATCTCCATGGATACGGAGATCACCGTAAATGTTGCCATTCACCTGATCAGCACCCCCATCGGTGTCAAAGAAGGCGGAATCTTGGAGCAGATCCGTAGAGAACTGACCATCTCCTGCCTGCCTGATAAACTGGTGGATGCTCTGGAGGTGGACGTATCCGACCTGAACGTCGGAGATGCCGTTCATATCGAGGACCTCACCTTGCCGGAGGGAATCCAAACAGAAGAAGACGGACACTTGACGGTGGCCGTTGTTTCCGTACCGGCGGCAGAGATAGAGGAAGCGGAAGCGGAAGAAGAACTTGAAGGAGAAGCACCCGAAGGAGAAACCGCCGAAGGAGAAACCGCCGAAACATCCGACGAAGGTGCTGAGGAATCCGGAAAGGAATGATGTTCAAATTAGCCGTTAGCTGTTAGCAGCACAATATCAGACCGTTACGGCGAAATTGATCGGCATCAAAAAATGAGGGTTCTAATTTCCGAAAAGGCATGCAACGAATTGGAATCTTTAAGCGAACGGTTAAAAACTAACAGCTAAATGCGCATTGCAATGAGAGAAAGGGGGTGAAGCAAACTCGTCAGGAACTGGCCTTGATTGTGGGGCTGGGCAACCCCGGGCAGGCGTATCAGCAGACGCGCCACAATATGGGTTTTCTGACCCTCGTTCATTGGTGCCGGAGCTTGGGAGTGGAAATGAAGGATTCCCGCTTCCATACCCGGAGCACCACATGCAGCATGGGCGGGAGAAAGGTCCACCTCATTTGTCCCCAGACCTTCATGAACCGGAGCGGTGAAGCGGTCAGGGCCTGGGCAGATTACCATGGGGTGGAAACTCACGATGTGCTGGTCCTCCATGACGATTTGGATCTTCCGTTGGGACGGGTTAAAGTGGTCCGGGAAGGCGGGGCCGGAGGACACAAAGGCATATCATCCATTATTCAGCACATGGGCGACACCCAGTTTTCCCGAGTTAAAATCGGAATCGGACGACCGAGGTACGATGAACCAATTGAAAAATATGTGCTTTCACCTTTTTATTCGGATGAAACATCGCGTATTGAAGATGTCATAAAAATGGCAGTTCGGGCATCCGAACTGTGGGTGTTGGAGGGAGTTGAATCGGCAATGAATCGCATCAATTGCCAAAATCTATTGAACAAGGAGGAGGAAAAGAGATGCAGGGATTAACCATTTATGCGCCCTTCATAGGGATCCTGAGTTTGATCATTGCATGGGTGATTTACGGCTATGTGAAGAAACAGGACAACGGGACCGCCTTGATGCAAGAGCTCGAGGACGCCATTCACAAAGGGGCCATGGCGTTTCTGAAAAAAGAATATTCGGTCCTGATCGTCTTTATCGTGATTGTCTTCATCATCCTGGGATGGGGCATCGCCTGGAAGACGGCCATTGCCTTTGTGACCGGAGCCGCCTGTTCCATGGCGGCCGGTTTTTCGGGGATGACCGCCGCCACCCGGGGGAATTCCCGGACCGCGGAGGCCGCCAATAAATTCGGGCAGGCCAAGGCCCTCAACGTGTCCTATTTTTCCGGTTCCGTCATGGGACTCGCCGTTGCAGGACTCGGCCTGCTGGGCCTTGGGTTCTGGTTTTGGGTATACGGCGGCAGCCCGGAAAGCGCGCAATACATCAATGGCTTCGCCATGGGGGCCAGTTCCATCGCCCTCTTTGCCCGTGTGGGCGGCGGGGTCTACACCAAGGCCGCCGACGTAGGGGCCGACCTGGTGGGAAAAGTGGAAGCCGGCATCCCGGAGGATGACCCCCGTAACCCCGGTGTCATCGCCGACAACGTGGGGGACAACGTGGGCGATATCGCCGGTATGGGCGCCGACATCTTTGAATCGTTCGTGGGATCGGTGGTCGCCACCATCGCCATCGGGGCCACCATGACCATCACACCCGAGTTCTTGAAAGAGTTCCCGGTGCTCCAGGGGCTCACGCCCGTGGCCATCAAGCTGAAATACATGGCCATGCCCATCCTCATCATCATGGCGGGGATGCTCAGCTCCTTTGTGGGCGTGTTTTCCATTAAGGTATTTCAGAAAGGAAATCCTGCCGGCGCCCTTCGATATACCACGTTCGTGGCGGCGATCGTTTTCATCATCCTGACCTACATCGCCACCAAGGGACTCGGCATGCCGGTAGGGGCATTCTGGGCCGTGTTCTCCGGTCTCCTTTGCGGGATCGCCATCGGTCTGTTGGCGGAATACTACACCTCCGGACCTCCGGTTAAGCGGATCGCCAAGCAATCGGAAACCGGTCCGGCCACCATCATCATCGCGGGGCTCGCCGTGGGCATGCAGTCCACCTGGATGCCGATCATGGGGATCTGTGTGGCCACATTCGTCGGGTATCACACGGCCGGCATTTACGGCATCGGGCTCTCGGCCGTGGGCATGCTGGCCACCGTCGGCGCCACTATGACCGTGGATGCCTATGGACCCATCGCCGATAACGCCGGCGGCATCTCGGAAATGTCGGGCTTGGGGCCCGAAACCCGGAAGATCACGGACAGCCTCGATGCCCTGGGGAACACCACGGCCGCCATCGGCAAGGGATTTGCCATCGGCTCAGCCGCTTTGACCGCCCTGGCCCTCTTTGTGGCGTATGTGCAGGCGGCAGGGCTTGCCAGTATCCGTATCGATAACCCGATGGTGGTCATCGGTTGCTTTATCGGGGCCATGGTTCCCATGACCTGTGCGGCCCTGACCATGACCTCCGTGGGCAAGGCGGCGTTCAGCATCGTCGAGGAGATCCGTCGCCAGTTCAGGGAAATTCCCGGCCTCCTGGAGGGAAAAGAGGGCGCCAAACCCGATTCGGCAACGTGTGTCGCCATTGCCACCAAATCGGCACTCAAAGAGATGGTGGCCCCCGGACTCATTGCCGTCCTGACCCCTGTAGCGGTGGGGCTTCTGCTGGGGGCTGAGACCCTGGGCGGCATGCTCCTGGGCGCCACGATCATGGGCGCCTTTTTGGCCCTCTTCATGGCCAACGGCGGCGGCGCATGGGACAACGCCAAGAAATGGATCGAGGAAGGCAACCTGGGAGGAAAGGGATCCGATAATCACAAGGCCGCCGTGGTCGGTGACACCGTCGGTGACCCGTTTAAAGATACCTCAGGGCCCGCCATGAACATCCTGATCAAGCTGATGTCCGTGGTTTCTCTGGTCATCGCACCGGTTGTACCGATCGTTGGATATCTCCTTGGTGGGTAACATGGAATGAAAACCGGTCATAGCCTTCGGCCGGCACACGTCCAGTTGCGGGGCTATGACCTTTATTACTTTTAACGTTAGGGGGTTTCGATGTTTGCTGTAGGTGATTTGGCGGTTTATCCTGCCCATGGGGTCGGCGTCATTGAGAAGATAGAGGCGCAGGAGATTTCCGGCTGCAAGCAGGAATTTTATGTCATGCGGATACTTGAAAATGACATGATCATCATGATCCCCACAAGCAATGTGGACAGCGTGGGGTTGAGAGATATTATCGGAAAATCGGAGTTGCCGAGGCTTTATTCGATTTTGAAAAAGCGAGATGTCACACTCGACAGCCAGACCTGGAATCGCCGTTACCGGGAATATATGGATAAAATCAAGACAGGATCCGTATTCGAAGTGGCGGAGGTCTACCGTGACTTATTGATGTTGCGCAACGAAAAGGACCTCTCCGTTGGAGAGAGAAAGATGCTGGACACGGCCAGGGCACTTCTGGTGAAAGAGATCTCCCTGGCCAAGAAAATCGGCGAATCCCAGGTGGAAAAGGATTTGGACAAACTTTTCGCCACTACCGAAACCACTCAACAAGCGAATTAACGACAAAAAGACGGACTTGCGCATCCGGTCCTGCACCCCTCGTCCGACGCATTGCAGGCCAAACTATTCGTGCACGTACTTGTGGGCGTCCTCTTGTAGATGGCAAATCTGATGAGCACACCGCCCATTCAACCTGCTTCCACACCCGACAGGCGGTTTTCATTCGAGATTTCCGAAAACGCCCAGAATATAAGACTGGATCGGTTCCTCTCCTCCCAGTCCGTTATAGACCTTACCCGCTCGCGGATACAGGCGCTGATTGCCGAAGGGTGTTGCACCGTAAACGGCGCGCTCTCCAAACCAAGCTACAAGTTGAAAACGGGGGATAACGTCTTCCTCCATATCCCCGCCCCGATCCCACCCGTCATTAAACCGGAGGTGGTGCCCTTTGAGATTATCCACGAAGATGAAACCCTGATTGTCCTGTCAAAACCCCCCGGATTGGTGGTTCATCCGGCACCGGGCCACGCTTCCGGGACCCTGGTTCATGGCTTATTATCTCGGTCCAGGGACCTTTCCGGGATCGGAGGCGTATTGCGGCCCGGAATCGTTCATCGACTGGACAAGGACACCTCAGGGCTCATGGTGGTGGCGAAAAATGATAGCACACACGCCCATTTGTCCAAGCAGTTCAAACAAGGAACGGTTGAAAAAGAATATATGGCCTTGGCTCACGGACCCATGGAGATGAAGGAAGGCCGGATCGATCTCCCCATTGCCCGGCATCCAAAAAAGAGAAAAGAGATGGCCGTGGTGTTCAGCGGAGGCAGACGGGCGTTGACGCTGTGGGAAAGGGTCGAAGAATTCACTTGCGGAATATCGCTTCTTCGGGTGACCCTCAAGACGGGTCGTACCCATCAAATTCGGGTTCACCTCTCGCATGTGGGCCATCCGGTGGTTGGGGATC
>JARRPY010000117.1:0-7490 GCA_037382425.1 Deltaproteobacteria bacterium | reverse complement strand
AAAAAAACGTGGAAACAGGAAAAAAATTCATCGAAAAGTGGCGTGATTTTTCACCCCTCATTATTCCGGGCGTATTCTGCCATAGCCCCGTCACCTGCTCGTCGGAGACACTGACCCGTGCCATGGAAGTCTCCCGGTTATACGAAGTACCGCTTCAGATTCATCTGTCTGAAACCAGTGAGGAAGTATCCCAGATCCGATCCAGATCAGGAAAACGGCCGGGGCATTATCTCGATCAACTGGATCTCCTGAATCCCTCTCTCATTGCCGCCCACGGGATCCATCTGGACGAGAATGAAATCGCTCTGATGGCGGCACGCGGTGTCAAAGTGGTACATGTGCCCGAGAGCAATATGAAACTGGGCTCGGGCACAGCCAGGGTGACGGACATGCTGAAAAGAGGGATGATTGTCGGCCTCGGCACGGATGGGGCCTGTTCCAACAATGATCTCGATCTCTTCTTGGAAATGGACAATGCAGCCAAATTGGCGAAATTGACAGACATGGATCCCACCAGCCTGAGCGCACTGGACACCCTTCGCATGGCCACCGTCGGGGGGGCATCGGTTTTGGGACTTCAAGATGAGATCGGGACCCTGGAGGCGGGAAAACGGGCAGATATCATTACCGTGGATCTCAAACACCCGCACCTCTGCCCCCTCCATCATCCGGCCTCCACCCTCGTGTACGTGCAAACGGTTCGGATGTGAAGGACGTGGTTGTGGACGGAAAGGTTCTCATGAAAAATCGAAGCCTTACCACACTCGACCCAATAGCGATCATGGCCCGGGTAAACCAAATAGCAAAGAACATAAGACCCTAGAATCACATGGATAAAACTCGGCCCAGTGCGATTTGGCTCGGACGCGCTTTTTTAAAATTTGTGAAGAAAAACCATTGCTATCGAGGCATTGAATTGCTATGAACGGCCCGATACGGGGTCTTTTCGACGCATTCCCCATATGAAATTGTCCGCATAAGCCATTCTCATAGGAATATAACTGATTTAATTACGGATAGTTATACGAATTTATTAAGTCATAAAATAAAGGATGTATAGACCCTATGCTGAGTAAAAAAAGAAATACCGGTCTTTACCTGACCGTCACGCTGATTGTCGTCGTGTTGGGGGCCCTCGCCTGGTTCCTCATCACGATTTTTGAATCAGAAAAACCCCAAATCCAATTGGCGCCCTTACCTGAATTCCTGAAGGCGGAGCAGGCGTTCAAACTCGACGTCGGAGACATGAAGAGGGGACTCCGAAACGTTAAGGTCTCTCTCAAACAGGGCGGCCGTGAAATAACCGCCTATGAAAAGGCGTTTCCTTTCGAGGGACTCTTCAATGCGAACGGCATTCACCAATTTGAGACCACCTTTTCCATAGATCCCGACCGGCTCAATCTGGCCCAGGGACGGGTGGATCTCGAGGTAAGCGTCCGTGACTATTCCCGCCGAAACGGCGGGGACGGCAACCTGGCCGTTTTGTCCCATGAGATGACCCTGGATACCATTCCGCCTGCCATTCGCGCCATCAGTCGATTGCACTATGTCAATGAGGGGGGTGCCGGTTTGGTGGTGTATCAGGCCAGTTCAGATGCGGTCAAAAGCGGTGTTTATGTGAACGAACGCTTTTTTCCGGGCTACCCGGCGGCAAATCCGGCGGACGGGCATCATGTCTGTTACTTCGGCATCCCCCTCGACATCGGGAAGGATCACAACATCACCCTCTGGGCCGAAGACAAGGCCGGAAATCGCTCCACGGCGGGTTTTTATTGCCGTGTCCGTCATAAGCGCTTCCGCACCGAGAAAATCAATATCACGGATCGCTTCTTGGAGAAGATTCTCCCTTATTTCGCCCATTACCTGAAGGGAATGGATGGCGATGAAATTGATAAATTTCTAAAGATCAACCTGGAGTTGAGGAAAGAAAATACGGCCACATTTGCAGCACTCAAAGACAGGACAACGCCTGAGCGTCTGTGGGATGGGGTCTGGCTGCGCCTCAACAACGCCGCCAATATGGCGAGATTCGGTGACAGAAGAAGCTACTATTACAAGGGAAAGGAAGTGGATCAGCAGACCCACCTCGGTGTGGATCTGGCCTCTCTGGCCCACTCACAGGTGCAGGCCGCCAACAACGGCATCGTGATTTTCGCGGGACAGATGGGCATCTACGGAAAAACCGTGGTCCTCGACCATGGTCAGGGACTTGCGTCCACCTACTCCCATCTAAGCGGAATTAACGTGGAACTGGGGCAGAAGGTCGGTAAGGGGGACATCATCGGCGTCACCGGGCAGACCGGCCTGGCCGGCGGCGACCATCTCCATTTCGGTGTCATGGTAAACGGGCTCTTTGTCAATCCCATCGAATGGTGGGACAGCCACTGGATAGAAAACAACGTCACGCGCAAGCTGGAGCTGTTGAAAGCGGCACAATAGGCCGCGCCGGACCTAGCCGAGCCGTCTGTCAACTCGATCTATCTGCCGGTAAAGCGGGGCTCCCGCTTTTCCATAAAGGCCATGACCCCCTCGACGAAATCCTCCGAGTGCTGGGTCAAGGCGAACTGGTCCATGTCCGCGTGACTGGCCACCCGGTTTAGGGCATTGGCATAGGCGTTGACGGCGGCCTTGCACATGCGGACCCCATTGGGCGGCAATGACGCCGCGCGCCGGGCCATTTGAAGGGCGGTATCCATGGCCGTGCCGTCCGGCGCCACATCGTCGGCCAACCCCCAGTCAAGGGCCCGGGCCGCATCCAGTTTTTCTGCGAGCACCACGATGCGCTTGGCTCTGGCGGGCCCGACGAGATTGGTGATGCGCGGCACCGACCCCCAGCTCATATTGAAACCGCGCTCCACCTCGGCCACATACATGTGGCCGCTCGCTCCGATGACGCGCAGGTCACACGACACGGCCAGGGCCACGCCGCCCCCGACGCACCACCCCTCCATGGCAACGACGGTCAGGGCCTCTATTTTCTCCCAGGCACGGCACAGGCGCGGGCCGGTTTTCAGCATCACCCGCCGCTCCGCCATACCGGCGTTGGCACTTCTGGACACCTCTTCGTCTTTCAGGTCCATACCGAGGGTAAAGTTATCCTTCCGCCCGCATAGGACCACGGCGCACAGATCCGGATCGTCGGCGAGATCGTATGCCACCTTGGTAAGGTCCCGCATGAGCGCAAAGGATAAGGCGTTGGCGGGGGTGCCCCGATCAAAACGAACCATGGCCACGCGGTCGGCTTTTTCAACAGTAATGACATCACTTTTCATATTCGGAAACATCCTCCTTACTGCAGGCCGCTTCGGCCGCAATCCCGCTGGGGCGGGGTGCCCGGTCTCCACCCTGAGACCCGAAACCCGAGACCTGAAACCATTATTGCGGACGAATCAAATGGCCTGACTCAGAGCCTCCACGCGCCTTTTGAGGCGGGCGCCACCGACACGATGGGCGTTCAGGTCGATGCACCACGGCCGTCATCGTAGTAGCGCGATGGACCTTTCCATACGCCCCATTCGCTTTCCTGGTAAATGGATCGACAGCGCTGCACGGTCTCCCCTCTCCCCTCTTCCGTTTTTTCTTCGATGTCTCTGGGATTGGCACCGACTTCCGCCCAAAAGAGATTGGCCCCACCCATGGCGCCCAGCGTACACGGCTCATGTGTACAATGCCCCATCACAGACCGTGGCATGCCCAATCGGGCAACCGCGACGATTTGCGCCATTCGAAGTTCGCTGATGACACCGCGTTCGGCCATCTCAGTCCCGGGGATGGGGATCCGTCTCGCCGCGCCGCTGTACGACGGCCGGATGTCGGCGGTGAAGGCGATCATCTCGGCCAGTTCTTCATTGGTGTGTTCCGGACCCACGGGTTCGACACACGTCCCGACCAAGAGCCCTGCTTCTTTGAAATGTCGAATACTCTCCTGACGCTTCTTCACCGAAAGTGTGGTGTCCACCCCTTCACGGAGGCGAACCGCATGGTATACCCCGGAAAAGCCCGCATCTTTGAGCCTGACGGCATCTTTGAGTGTCTGATCGCCGACATTCGCGATCAGGATGGTCTCGAGTTTCAGATTCGCTTTGACCGCCGTGGCCATTTCCAGGTAGCGTTCGAAAGGATACCTTGCCGTGGACATCATGTATATGGCATTGGCCCCGTCCGTCTCAAACCGGCGGGCATACGATACGGCCTGGTCCGGCGTCAATTCCGTTGTTTCTGTGAAGACCCCGTTGATTTTGGCAAAAGAGCAGAAACGGCAATCACACGGACACGGTGCAAGGTTAACGGCGAATTGCGCATGGACCTCGGCCTTGCCCTCAGAAACGGTTTTTGAGATGCGGTTGGCCTCACCCATCACCCGGTCGGACTCCGGTACATCCGGCGGCAGCTCGAGGAGATAGACCAGTTCGTCTCGGGTCAACACATCACCCGATTCTGATTTTCTTAACAGCGCATCAACATCCATATTCCGCTCTCTTTCTCATCATGAACTTCTTATTTCAACATTTCGCCGACACGGGACAGGAGCGGTCACATCCGACGTCCTTCATGTCCCAAGACCACAAGAAAAACGCCCGAACTCCTCGCCAATCTATGGTAACGGGGCCGGGCGTATGAATCGTCGAACGGGGTGAGCACATATTAGGTGCCGAGGTCTCCCTCTGAAAGCTCTTTTAAAATCGTCACCTCATGGGATTCTACCACACCGGCCCACTCGCCCATCATCACCCGGGTCTCCGGATCTGAAAACATTTTTTCCAAGAGGCTTTCCATCTGGGAGAGGCTCTCCAATTCCGATTGAAAATAAAGGGTCTGGACCACATCCTCACCGCTGAGAACGCTGTAAATTTTGTATTTTGGAAATCCGTTCTTCTCAGCCATTTGTTGAAAAGCCGTCATCAGTTTTCCGGCTTCTTCCCACTTGCCGGGTGCAAATTTGACCTTTTCCAAGGATACGACCTTCATGTTGCCCTCCCTCTCTTCTCAGCGTTCTTGATAATGACCGCCTATTTACCGATTCCAATGAACTTATACGTGAATAAAATTTGCGCATCAAGGAAAATTTGGCTCGTCAGTTAGACACCACCGAAAGCCATTTGTTCCTACGATGTACCACGAGGAATCTGAACCAGCTTTTTATACGTCTCCCTTGTTTTGGGGTTGACGCTCTTTTCTCCCGATACTACTCTTTTTGTCTGAACGATTAACGATTTTTTAATACAATGCTATTCAGGCGATAACGGCTCATGGACTTCCAAAGAATTGTCGAACCTTACCGGGAGACGCTGTCCCGTGTGCGTCGCGACTTACACCGAATACCCGAAATCGGGTTTTCCGAGGAAAAGACCTCACGATTTGTGGCCCAATTCTTGAGGGACGCCGGATTAAAGGTAGAAACGGGCATCGCCCGCTACGGCGTTGTCGGGCATGTAAAGGGCGGCGGCCCGGGCCCGACCCTCATGATCCGCTCCGACATGGATGGGCTCCCCATTTCAGAGGAAACAGGGCTGCCGTTTGCATCCACCCATAAAGGCATGATGCATGCCTGCGGCCATGACGGCCATATGGGTATGGTCCTGGTGACGGCCCGAATCCTGAAAGAACTGGCGGCCCGGATAAAGGGACATATCAAGTTCGTGTTCCAGCCCGCGGAAGAAGGTCCCGGCGGTGCGCTCCCCATGATCGAGGAAGGGATCATGGAGAACCCGAGGGTGGATTACAGCCTGGGCTGCCATGTATGGCCCCACCTTCCGGAGGGAACCATCGGCATAAATCCGGGCACCCTGATGGCGGCCATGGATCGTTTTGACCTGGATGTGTTGGGCCGAAGCGGCCACGGCGCCATGCCCCATTTGTGTGTGGACGCCATCGATGTGGCCACCCAGGTGATCAATGCCTTACAGCGGGTGGTGAGCCGACAGACGAATCCCACCTGCCCGGTGGTGTTAACCGTGGGGACGTTTCACGCGGGCAGCGCCTTTAACGTCATCCCGCAAAAGGCGGAACTGACCGGAACCACCCGGACCTTTGACCGGGAGATCTGGCAGCGATTCCCTGAGCAGATGGAAAAAATCATCCGGGGCGTGTGTGACTCCATGGGCGCCTCCTATGAACTGACTTACACAAAAGGGTTCCCCCCGTTAATCAACGACGTTGATATGGCCGCGCGGGTGCGCCGTTCGGCTGAACAGGTGGTGGGAAAAGACAGGGTCATGGTACCGGAACCCACCATGGGGGGAGAAGACATGGCCTTTTATCTGGAACGCTCAAAGGGATGTTTCTTTTTCCTGGGTGTGGGCCGGGAAGGCGGCCACTCCTTACATGATGGCCGGTTTGATTTCAATGAAGACGTCCTTTCCCTGGGCGTTGAAACCTATTGCCGCGTCGCCTGGGACCTCTTGGGGGATCCCATCCGGACCACCAAAAGAATCCCTTCCGACAGGAGCCCGGTATGACCCCATACGATGAAGCCGAATTCAGATCTATCCAAGCGATTCAGGATGGGTTTGGACGGTGCGGGTATGTGTGCAGCCCGCAGATCGCCACCACCCTTTATCTGGCGTTCCATCTGGAAAAACCGGTGCTCGTGGAAGGGCCCGCGGGTGTGGGCAAGACCGAGCTGGGAAAGACAGCGTCCCAATACCTGAACGTCCCGCTCATCCGGCTTCAGTGTTATGAAGGGCTCGATGAGTCAAAGGCCCTTTACGAGTGGAAATACGGCAAGCAGCTTCTCTATACCCAACTCCTCAAGGAAAAACTCAGCGACGTATTGGAAGGCGCCGAGGGACTGGCCGCGGCCATGACCCGGCTCCAACAGTATGACGACATTTTCTTTTCCCCCCACTTCCTTGAACCCAGGCCGTTGTTGAAGGCCCTTCAACAGGAGGACGGCGCGGTCCTGCTGGTGGACGAAGTGGATAAGTCGGACCAGGAATTCGAGGCGTTCTTGCTGGAAATCCTTTCCGATTTTCAGGTATCCGTACCGGAGATCGGGACCATTGACGCCCGGTCCAAACCGTTTGTATTCCTGACCAGCAACAACACCAGAGAAATGAGCGAGGCCCTCAAGCGGCGGTGCCTCCATCTCTTTATCCCCTTCCCCGAGCCGAAGCTGGAACGCCAAATCATCGAGGCCCGGGTGCCCCGTATTTCGGATCGATTGAAGACCCAGCTGGTGACGTTCATCCAGGAGGTGAGGAAACTCGATCTCAAGAAAGTGCCCTCGGTGAGTGAAACCATCGATTGGGCCAAAACCCTTGTGCTCCTTCACTCCACCCGGCTCGATTCGGATCTGATTCGGGAAACGCTCAATACGTTTCTCAAGTTCGAAGAAGATATCGAGACGGTACAAAAAGAGCAGCACCGCATCATGGAAAAGGTGGCCAAGCGGGCTTAATGCCGAAGCCATGGAACAGATACTTCAAGATCTGATGAAGGCGCTCAGGAGTTCGGGGGTGACCATTTCCCCGTCTGAGAGCATGGATGCC
>JARRPY010000116.1:0-8877 GCA_037382425.1 Deltaproteobacteria bacterium | reverse complement strand
GAAATTTGAGCACGACGCCGAGATTGGGCGAAAGGGGATGTTTTTCAAAGGTCTCGATAGCATTGCTACAATTTAAAGTCATAGTATTATCGTGTTGAACTTTTCATTTCATTCAACATTGTTATCACGAACAGGCAACGCTCGGGCACTACTTCTGATGTCAGTACAGTCACTCATAGTTTGGCTAAACCCGACACGAACTTCACCTGATCTAACGCTTAAAGCGGCAGTTCCTCCCCACGAACCGTGAACTGCCCAGATCCATTCTCTCTCAATTTGAATAAGGTCTGTCAATTTCAGGCCTTCCCTATTCGTCTTATTTTTGTTATAAAGAGACTCCGATTCATCAATTATGGGAATCCTCCAGTCTGAATATCCGGCCCTTTGGTACGTGTTACAGTAAGCCTCAGCGTCACCATGATAACAATCTTCGCCCGAATCTCTAGCCGCCCACATAAGGTTAGCCTTTGTATCGAGCACTGTCCCATTAGTGCCGAATCCTGACGCTAAAGAATAAGATCCTGAGATACGAATTGACAACATCGGCAAACCATATCATATTTGCTTTTTACATGAAACATGTGTTATCTATTATGAAACAGACAGGTAAGAATAGATGATAAAAGAAGATCAGATTGGAAGACGTATCAGGCAATTGCGGATTGAGCGGATGCTGACGCAAGAAGCCTTAGCCCAAGAGGCCGGGTTGACAAAGGGATATCTTTCAAAAATAGAGAACTCTAAGAATTCGCCCCCCGTGTCAACGCTTCTCAGTCTGGCAAAGGCCCTGGGAGTGCAAATCAACGATGTCTTTTCTCAAGAGGCCACCACCACCCGAATAACCCATACAAAAAGGACCGACCGTCAGACAGTGGCCCGTAGCGGTTCGAGTTTTGGTTACTCGTACGAGCCGTTGGCCGGGAAATTCCCCAACAGGCACATGGAGCCTTACGTCCTCACCTTCCATCCGGATGTTGAAGCCAGAACGCCTTTTCAGCATAAAGGCGAGGAACTTCTTTATGTCTTGGAAGGGATCATGAAATTTTTTTATGAAGACAAGGAATTCGTTTTAGAGGAAGGAGACGCCGTGTATTTTGATGCAAGCGTGTCTCACGCTGCAATCTGTGAAGGCAAAAAGAGCGTCAAATGTGTGATGGTCATCTATCCGGAAAAGTGATCCATGGGAATCGATGTCCGTCCACGACGCATCACGAAACCTTTGAAAAAGGCGAAACACCTGACGCAGAGATTGGGCAAAAGGGGGTGTTTTTCAAGGGTCTCATCACATTAAGTGCTCAGGCCCTTTCACTCCCGATTATACAGAAAAAATGATTGACAAATGTTTTATATTAGATTACCTGCGTTTCCGATTGGTCATTGTTGTGTTTCTCAACTATTATTTGATGATTGTGAAATTCTATGCTAGGATTCCGGCCCAAAGCAAACGTAATTGAACGGGCGATACACACTATGGGGGAAAGGAGGTGCAGGGTTTTTTATTGGTATTGGCTTTCAAATCTGAGGACCCATTACTTAAGGAGGTTATACTTATGAGAAAGATGCTCAAGATCTTGTGTGTGGTCGGATTGATCCTACTCTTTGCCACCCCTGCGCTGGCCAAAGATAAGGTCATCAAGTGGAAGGTGCAGGGCTTTGTGCCGGCGGGCATGCTCTATCATGACACGCTGCTTAGGCTGGCGGATGCCGTCAAGAAGGCGACCAATGGCCGGCTGGTATGGGAGGTCTTTCCTGCCGGTGCCCTGGTCCCCCCGTTTGAAGGGCTCAAGGCGGTCAGCGACGGCGTCTACGACGCCAACTACGGGTATGGCGGCCAGTGGGTCGGCAAGATCCCGGTGGCGCCGCTGTTCTGTTCCGTTCCCGGCGGCTTCAATGCCCGGGACATGCAGATGTGGCTCAATGAAGGGGGCGGCAAGGAATTGTATCAGGAGATGTATGACAAATATGGGTATAACGTGAAGGTGTTGATTTCCGATCCCATCTCCATGGAGGATTTCATGTGGGCCAAGAAGCCCCTCAAGACCATCGACGACTTCAAGGGGCTCAAGATGCGCATGATGCCGCTGATGGGCGATGTGCTGTCCCAGCACGGCATGAGTGTCATTTTCGTGCCCGGCGGTGAAATCATGCCCAACCTGCAGCGGGGGGTCCTGGACGCGGCAGAATACAGCATTCCGGCCTTTGACAAGACCCTGGGGATCTGGGAAGTCTGCAAATATGTCATGCTCCCCGGTGTTCACCAGCCCTGCTCCCAGATCGAGTTGCTGATCAACAAGAAGTCCTATAAGGCGCTTCCCGATGACGTAAAGGCCCAACTCAAAGCGGCTGTGGCTGAAATGAGACTGGTCAACTGGCTGTGGACCGACAAGAAGAACATGGAGGCCATGGAATTCTTCAAGGAGAAGGGTATCCACGTGGTCCAGATGGATCCCGAAACCGTCAAGACCTTCATCAAATGGGCGCACGAATACCTGGACAAAAGGGCCGAAAAAGACGAGTTCTTTGCCAAAGTCTGGAACTCCCAGAAGGCGTTCGGCGCCAAGTGGTATCCGTTCAGTAATCTCTACTATCTGCCTCATTAAATCAGGTGGGTAAGGCTTTTCTAAAAGGAGGCCGTTGCCCGCTTTGAATTAAAGGCGGCGGCCTCTTCTTTGTTATAGGGAGGTTTCATGGAAAAGATCTTCCATGTGGTGGACCGCATCAGCGAGATTGTGGGCAAGTTGTCGAGCTTCCTGGTGGTGATCCTCGTGATATCCATCGGATACGATATCACCACTCGCTACCTCTTCTCCAAGGCCAATTTTTGGGCCTATGACATGACCATTTTTCTCTACGGCAGCTATGCCATGCTCGGGACGGCCTATTGCCATCTGACCAAAGGCCATGTGCGGATGGATCTCTTGACCGCCCGCCTGTCGCCGCGGGGCCGAGCCACGGTGGATGCCATCTGCTATGTTTTCCTCTTTTTTCCCCTTTTTGTCGTCCTCATTTACAAGTGCGGGGGGCATGCCATTTGGGCGGTGGTCAATGGGGAACGGTCTTCCGCCAGTGCGTGGCGGCCCTATATGGGCCCCTTCAAGATAGCCATCGTTGTGGGACTCGTCCTCTTTTTTCTGCAAGGAATCGTGGAGTTCCTGCGGTCCGTGCGGACCGCCGTGAAAGGAGGTTCCCATGAGTCCTGAGCTGACCACCATCCTGATGGTTTTAAGCCTCTTCATTCTCCTGGCCGGTTTTCCCATCGCTTTGGGCGTCGGTACCGTTGGACTGGTGTTCGGTCTATTGACCTCAGGGAATGCCTACCTCTACATGATCCCCATGCGGCTGATGGGCGGGACCCTCGCCGAATACATCCTGGCCGCAGTCCCCCTGTTCATCTTCATGGGCACCATGATGCAGACCAGCGGCGTGGCCGAACGGGCCTTTGGCGTGCTGCACAAATGGATGGGCGGTGTAAATGGGGGTCTCGGGGTGGCCACCATTCTGTTGGCCATGCTCTTTGCCGCCACCACCGGCGTGGTGGGGGCCTCGGAAACCGCCATCGGGCTTCTGGCCGTGCCGGCCATGCTCAATGCCCGATATGCCCATTCTCTGGCCAGCGGGTGCGTCTGCGCAGGCGGCACCCTGGGCATCCTCATCCCCCCGAGCATCATGCTCATCCTCTATGCGCCCATGGCCGGAGTTTCCGTGCTTCAGATGTTTGCGGGCGCCATCATACCGGGCATCATCATGGGGCTGAGCTACGTGGCCTACGTCATCATCCGGTGTGCCATCAACCCGAGCCTGGGGCCTGCCGCCGAAAAAACCGAAAAGATTCGATTCCTCTCCAAAGACGTCCTTGTGGAAGGTTTCAAGTATCTCATTCCCCCAGGTCTTCTTGTCTTCATGGTCCTGGGTTCCATCTTCTTCGGCGTGGCCTCTCCCACCGAGGCGGGGGCCGTGGGCTCCATCGGATCGATTCTACTCAGCATTGTGTACGGTAAATTCACCTGGGAAGATTTCAAACAGAACTGCTACACCACCCTCAGGGTCACCTCCATGATCATCTTTATTGCCTGCGCAGCCAACCTGTACACGGGCGCCTTTCTGAGCGCGGGCTGCGGTCAGGTGATCACGGATTTTCTCCTGGGCCTGGGGCTCGGCTCCTGGGGGATCTTCATCACCATGCTGATCATCATCTTTTTCATGGGGTGTTTCATTGACTGGATCGGCATTCTCCTCATCGTGGTCCCCATCTTTTCCCCCATCCTGCTCAACCTGGGATTCGATTCCCTGTGGGTCGGCCTGGTCATCTGTACGAGCCTGCAGATCTCCTTTCTAACACCGCCATTTGCCTATTCCATCTTCTACCTCAAGGGACTCAACCTGGGGTTGGAGCTCAAGAGCATGTACGCGGGCATAATGCCCTTTGTGTGTCTGCAGTTCATCACCGTCATTTTGATCATCCTCTTCCCGCAGTTGTGCCTGTGGCTTCCCAAGGTTTTGGGGAGTTGACGGCATGGAGAAGGAGTGGAGAAGACGACCATGAAAATGGAAACCATTCAGAAAGTAACCGTCCTGGGCGCCGGCATCATGGGACACGGGATCGCTCAGCGATTCCTCATGGCAGGGTATCCTGTCGCCCTGTATGATATTGACGCATCCGTACTCGAAACGGCCACATCCCACGTTGAAGAAAATCTCAATCGTTTTTCGCAATTCGACCTGGTCAAAAAAACGGACATCGCCCCGGCCCTGGCGCGACTCACCACCACGACCGACCTCACCATGGCCGTGAAACAAAGCGACTTTGTTCTGGAGGCGGCCCCTGAAGACCTGTCGTTGAAACAAAACCTCTTCGAACAGGTGGAATCGTTTTGCAGGAAAGACGCCATCCTGGCCAGCAACACCTCATCCCTCACCATGGCCGAGATCGGTGCCGGGGTTCAACACAAGGAGCGGCTGGTCACCACCCACTGGTTCAATCCGCCTCACATCGTCCCCACGGTGGAGGTGGTCAAATCCCCCTGGACGAGTGAGGAGACCCTGGAGGCCACGTATGCCCTCATGGAGCGCATCGGTAAGACCCCGGTCAGGATCAATCGGGAGATTCCGGGATTTCTCATCAACCGAATTCAGATGGCCATGATCCGGGAGATTCTCGACCTTTATGATCGGGGGATCGCCAGCGCATCGGACATCGACAAGGCGGTCAAGGGGAGTATCGGTTTTCGGTTGGCCAGTATCGGTCCGCTGCTGACCATCGATCTCGGGGGCGTCAAGCTCTGGCTTAAGGTATGCGAAAACCTGTTTCCCGGGATCGCGGACACCAAAAAACCGCCCGCGGCCCTGACCGCACTGGCCGCCGGCGGGAACGACGGCATCAAGAGCGGGAAGGGGTTTTACGACTACACAAACGATTTTTCTAAATCCGAATTGGACGCGGCCATCGGCAAAAGAGACCGGGAATTCCTGGATCGACTTCGGCGGCTCTATGAACAAAAAAACACAAAGGACCAAAGCATCTGATCCGATAACTGAAAAAAATTGATGAACCACTACCTTTAGTCATTCCCGCGAAAGCGGGAATCCAGTCTTTTCAAATACTCGTGGCCCGGCTTTCGCCGGGGTGACGAACCGAGTTAATGGAGTTTCTTCTAAGTTAACGGCATTGGGTTCCGAGGAGAACATCATGAGCATATTGATCACCGGCGGCACCGGCTTTATCGGCGCAGAGGTCGCTCGGCTCCTGTTGGAAAAAAATGAACAGGGCATCGTGGTTTTCGATATCAACCCGTCCGCCAAACTCCTGGGAGATGCGGCGGACCAAGTGGAAATCGTGAGAGGAGACCTGGGAAATTTCAGCCACGTGCTGAACGTGGTCAAAAGCGTCAGGCCCAAGGCGATTTATCATCTGGGCGGGATGCTCTCGGTCCCTTCGGATGCGGATCATGCGGCCGCTTTCAGGGCCAATGCCATGGGCACCTTCCACATCCTGGAGGCGGCGCGATTGTTTGAGGTCCCTCAGGTGTTCTTCTCCAGCACCCTCGCCACCTACGGGCTCGACATCTCCGAAGGGGACATCGACGATTTCACCCTGCAACGCCCTCAGCTATTTTATGGTTGCACCAAGGTGTTTTGCGAACACATGGGGCTTTTCTACAAACGCAAGTTCAACCTCGATTTCCGGGGGATCCGGTACCCCTCCATCGTGGGACCCGGGGTCAAGACGCCCGGCGTGGTCCAATACACCTCCTGGGCCATAGAGGAAAGCATCAAAGGGAATCCCTTCACCATTTATGTCAAACCCGAGACCCGGTGCCCGGTCATGTACTTCAAGGACGCGGGGATTGCCATGGTCAAGCTGGCGGAGGCCCCCCTGTCCGACATTAGAATGGTCAATTATGTCATCGCCGGCGCCACGCCGATCGCGAGTGCCCGGGAGTTGGCCGACATTATCAAAAAGAAGATTCCGGGCGCCCAACTCGACTTTGATCCGGACCTGGAGCTTCAACAAGTCCTGGATAAACTGCTCCTCCCAATCGATGATCACATCGCCCGGAAAGAGTGGGGGTGGAAATCCCAATATGATCAGGAACGAATCGTGGATGACTTCATCGAGGAGATGAAAAAACATCCGGAACGATACAAATAGCGGAGAAGAAAATGACCGACAGACCCATCACCGAAGGGACGCTCCTCTGGGAGCCTTCCGAGGAATTACAGAAACAAGCCAATATCACCCGATATATGGAGTGGCTTAAAGAGGACCGGGGGCTTCATTTTGAAGACTATCCCTCCCTCTGGCAGTGGTCTGTGGACCATATCGAAGATTTCTGGGCATCTTTGTGGGATTTTTTTGAAATCAAGGCATCCACCCCCTATACCCGGGTGGTGGAGGGAAAGATGCCGGAGGCGCGCTGGTTCTCCGGCGCAAAGCTCAATTATGTGGAACACGTATTCCGCCGCATGACCAAGGATCATCCGGCCCTCCTGTTTCATTCCGAGATTCAGCCGCTCATGGCGGTCTCCTGGGATGAGTTGTATGCTCAGGTCTCGTCGGTGGCGGCATCCCTACGGGAGATGGGGGTCAAAAAAGGCGACCGGGTCGCGTCCTTTCTCCCCAACATCCCCCAGACCGTGGTGGCGTTTTTGGCCACGGCCAGCATCGGCGCCATTTGGTCCAGCTGTTCCCCCGATTTCGGGACCCGAAGCGTCATCGACCGGTTCATGCAGATCGAACCCAAAATTCTCTTTGCGGTGGACGGGTATCCATATGGCGGAAAACCCTTCGAACGCCGGACCGCCGTGGCCCAACTCCAGGAGGTGCTCCCGTCCCTAGAGAAGACCGTCATGGTCCCCTATTTGGACAAAGACGCCGGGACCGCTCTTTTCGAGGACCTCAAGAATATGGTGCTCTGGGAAGATCTCCTTCGCAAATCAGGGGAGTTGGTCTACGAACAGGTGCCCTTCGAGCATCCCATCTGGGTGGTCTACTCCTCCGGCACCACCGGGCTTCCCAAGGGCCTGGTTCATGGACACGGCGGGGTGCTCATGGAATTTCTCAAATTCCAGGGCCTTCAGATGGATGTCCATCCCGGGGACCGGTTCTTCTGGTTCAGCACCACCGGATGGGTCATGTGGAATATCGTTCAGAGTTCCCTTCTCATGGGGGGCATTCCCGTGCTCTTCGACGGAAACCCCGGGTATCCGGATATGGATCTTTTGTGGGGCCTGGCGGAAAAGGCGCAATTCACGGTGTTCGGGACCAGCGCCGCCTTCATCACCGCCTGCATGGCCCAAGGGCTGGAACCGGGCAAAACGCACGATTTAAGCAGCTTAAAAGCCATCGGCTCCACCGGATCGCCCCTCTCCCCGGAGGGCTTCAGATGGGTCTATGAAAAGGTCAAAAAGGATGTGTGGCTCGCCTCCGTGAGCGGGGGGACAGACATCGTCAGCGGGTTTCTGGCCGCATCCCCCTTATTGCCGGTACATGCCGCAGAGCTCCAATGCAGCGGCCTCGGCATCAAGGCCGCCGCCTTCGACGTCAACGGAAACGAATTGGTGGATGAGGTGGGGGAACTGGTGGTCACCGAACCCATGCCCTCCATGCCGCTCTATCTCTGGAATGACAAGGATAACCAGCGGTACCTGGAAAGCTACTTTGATCTCTACCCGGGCATATGGCGGCACGGCGACTGGATCAAATTCACCCCGCGGGGAAGCGCCGTGATCCTGGGCCGGTCCGATTCCACCCTCAACCGTCAGGGCGTCCGCATGGGGAGCAGCGAGATCTACAGTGTCCTGGAAGATATGCCCGAGATCGCCGACAGCCTGATCGTCGGGTTTGAGGGCTCGGACGGGAACTATCACATGCCCCTATTTGTGGTGCTCAATGAGGGGGTGGCTCTGAATGACGCCCTCAAATCGAACATCAAGCAGAAAATCAGGGCCGCCCTGTCTCCGCGCCATGTACCGGACGACATCCTGGCCATCGACGAGGTGCCCCACACCCTCAACGGAAAAAAGCTGGAAGTTCCGGTGAAGAAGGTCCTGATGGGGATGCCGGTGAAGACCTCGGTCAATCTCGACTCCATGAGCAATCCCAAATCCATGGACTACTTCATCGAATTGGGCAAACGACTAAACGCCTCCGCCTGATACATCCCATACCCCACGCACGCTCTTCCACAAAAAAAGGGGTTAGCTCAATATGGGCTAACCCCTTAAATCATCCCTGGTAGTCCCAACGGGACTCGAACCCGTGTCGCCGGCGTGAGAGGCCGGTATCCTAGACCGCTAGACGATGGGACCGGCATGTGCAATGAAAATGGCTGGGGGACGAGGATTCGAACCTCGGTTAACGGGGCCAGAACCCGTCGT
>JARRPY010000115.1:0-9943 GCA_037382425.1 Deltaproteobacteria bacterium | reverse complement strand
TCGGGAGACCTCCGGATAAAAGGTCTCCATAAGCAAGTGGAGATCATCAGAGACACCTACGGTGTCCCCCATATCTATTCCCAAAACGACCCCGACCTTTACTACGGATTCGGCTATGCCATGGCCCAGGACCGCCTGTGGCAGATGGAATTCACCCGCCGACTGGGCCAGGGCCGGCTCGCGGAAATTTTCGGGGAAGAGTTCGTCAAGGTGGACAGATACTTTCGCATGCTCACGGCCGCCGGCGTCAACAGCGACATGCCGCCCGAGTTCGCCCCCATGTTCACCGCCTTTACAAACGGGATCAACGCCTATATCGACACCCACAAAGACCGCCTCCCCATCGAGTTCACCATTCTTCGCTACACGCCCGAACCCTGGCACCAGGACGACTACATCGCTGCCGTAAAAATCATCACCTGGGCGCTCAGTTCGGGATGGCGGGCCGATCTCACGGCCGGGAAGGTTCTCAAGAAGGTAGGAGACGCACGGTTCAAAGACGCCTTCCCCCCCTGGCCCGGTGACGCCCCCCTCATCATCCCACAGGGCGCCGTCTCCCAAGCACTCATGGCATCGGCCGACCTGGACCTATTGGATTCCATCGATGACCTGATCGCGCCGCCGGCGGCCGGGGCCAGTAACAACTGGGTGGTCTCGGGGAAAAAATCCCTAAGCGGCAAACCGATGCTGGCCAACGACACCCACCTCCCCCTGACCAATCCCTCTTTCTGGTGGGAAGTGCACCTGGTCTGCCTCACCATCGATGCGGCCGGATTTGTCGCCACGGGAATACCCGGCATCCCCATCGGCCAGAACCGCCATGTGGCCTGGGGCATCACCAATGTCATGGTGGATGATGTGGATTTCTACGTCGAAAAAATCAACCCCGACAATCCCCGGCAATACTGGGACCGGGACCACTGGGAGGACATGACCGTCAAAAAGGAAACCATCGCCGTCAAGGGGAAAGCCCCGGTGGAAGTGGAATTCCTGCTGACCCGCCACGGCCCTCTCGTCACCGGCGGCACGGATGGGTCAGCCGGACGGCCGGTCTCCGCCCGGTGGGCCTTTACCGAGGCGGTCCAGCCGGTTCGGGCCGGATCCCTCCTCATGAAGGCAACGGATGTCAGCCACGTGGTAGAGGCCCTCAAATACTGGGAGGTGCCGGGACAGAACTTCGTGTTTGCCGACAAGAAAGGCAATATCGGATACTGGTGCGGTACCCTCATTCCGATCCGGACAAAAGGAGACGGGCTCCTCCCGGTCCCCGGTTGGACCGGGGAATATGAGTGGGCGGGATATGTGCCGTTCGAGGAAAGACCCCATTTGATCAACCCCAAATCCGGTTTCATTGCCACGGCCAACAACAAGATCACGGGCAAAGATTACCCCTACCTGATCAGCCGGTACTGGGAGCCCACGGACCGAATCTCCCGCATCGTGCAAATGCTGACCCAAAAAGAAAAGCTCTCTGTGGACGATTTCAAGAAAATGCATATGGACGTGTACTGTCCCCTGGCGTCAAAGCTCACACCGAAGATCATCGAGGTACTTGAAAAACGGTTCCCAGGACCCGAGGGGGAAAAAGCCAAAACCATCCTCTCCGGCTGGCACGATGTCATGGACAAACAGAGCCCGGGCGCCTGCCTCTTTGAGATGATCTATCGGAAGCTCATGGGACATACATTCAAGGACGAACTCGGAGAGGCGCTTTTCGTGGAATATCTGAAATCACCGGCGTTCCCGCCCCGGGCCATCAACGCCATGGTACAAAAAGGCGGCTCCCCCTGGTTCGATGATGTGACCACCGCCAAGAAGGAAACTCTGGACGACATGATCGCCCTGAGCATCCGGGACACCCTATCCGAATTGAATGAGGCCCTGGGGGACGACATGACGGCCTGGCAGTGGGGGGAAATACACACCCTCACTTTTGAGCACGTGTTGGGGAAAAAGAAACCCCTCAATCTCATATTCAATTTGGGCCCCTTCCCGGTCAATGGAAACCCGCTCACGGTGAACAAGAAACAATATCCGTTGGGAAACCCCTACCGGGCCAACCACGGGGTGTCCATGCGCATGATCGTCGATTTTTCAGATATGAACGGGTCCCTTCACGTCCTCCCCACCGGGGAATCGGGCCAGATCAAGAGTCCCTTTTACCGAGATCAGATTCCGCTCTACCTGAACGGTCGATACCATCCCGCCTGGCCCAATCGTGAAGATGCGGAGTCGCATAAGCAAGGCGTGCTGACGCTGACGCCGGGATAGGGAAAGGACATCCGTATCCGGCTCACGTCTGTTAAAACTTTTGTTCTTTCTCTATCTGATCCCCGAATGCATTCAGATATATTTTAACTTCAGTATTATAATCGAGGACATAGGGTATTTTTATATATGTAATACGATCTGCAAAAGACTGCTCGGCGATCACGTTTTGATGGTCTTCCGGATTTAGCAACGCCAGAAACAGAGAATTCACATCCTCTTCAATATCTTCCACTTTGTGAACGCCTTCGATTCGCGGCACTCGTTCGATTCGGGAGGTCAATCGCTTTAAGATGAGATTTGGATGGGGTCCAGTCCAAGCCTTTGCCGGTATTTGCCCAGCATACAAACCGCGGCCATGGCACCCACCGCCTCGGTCATCTCGGGGAGAGAGATCCTCTGGTTAAATCCCCCGAGATGAGGACCGGTGTGAAGGGTGACATCGGCGACCCCTTTCGGGATGCGCCGCGCGGCCTCCCTGGTAAATCCCCGATCTTCAAGAAAGCGGCGGAATTCCGGCGCTTCCATCTGGTGTTGATCCGCCACCCGGAGGATCTCTTCCATGTGATGGTCCACGCCCATCTCCTCCACCATGCGATGGGTCAAGCGGTCCATGTTCACCGGCAATTCACCTGAAAACCGGCTCCCGCAAAACCCCTGATAGTAGGCATCAAACATATCAAGAATCCATTTTCCCAAAAGCGTCCTCTCAAATAGATGCCGGGCATCCACAGGGGTTCCGTCGGGCTTCAGGCCGACCTCATTGGGTTTACGGTTGCGGAAATAGCTGCCGGCCACGAGCAGAAGGCTCAGAAGCTGCGTCCCGACATGGGGATAGAGCATGCGGCTTATCCCATTGAATGAAGAGAAGTGCTCAAAATCCCGAAGACCCGAACACCCGAAGTTGGGATATCGGCAGGACGCAAGCCATCGGTCGAGTCTACCACCTTGCTGCCACTCATACACGCCGCCGTCGCGCCGTCTAGACGCCTGCACCCGGTTGTGAAAGAGGGGAATGGGTGCGGAATGAAGCACCCCTTGTGCGGTGAGATGGCCAAACAGCATGGCGTTCTTGAGCATCACCGTCCGAAACCGCCCTGGCGATAGACGCCGCTTGGGGTCGGCGTCGTTGGGATAGGCAAAATAGTCCCAATGGGTGATGAAGGCCACGGCATGGCATCCGTGAAACGTCCTCAGATCCGAAGGGGTCGCGGGCGCGTTGCCATCCAGGCGGAAGACCGGCGCCCCATGGATCCGAATCACCCGCGGCACACGGAATGACACCGGACGGTCGGAGGTCTCCTCTGAGAGGAAATCCATCCATTGACACTCGCGAAAGAGGCTTGAGGGCGGCCCGGAACCGTTCAGCTTTAACACCAAAATTCGTCCCTCGGCATGGTCTAGAGCCCCCTTTTGATCTAAGGGAACGACCATGCTCCGGCCCCTCCACTGAAGCCCTCCATGCGCCTCTACCCCGCTTTTTATCAGCACGGTATGGAGGGAAAGCCATGGTGTCTCTTGCGGTTCCTCTCTCCGGAGGTCCGGACCATGAATGCCGAACGGGAGGGATCCCAATGCCTCGGCAGTGGCGCGATGGGCATGACCGGACTGATGCGCCAGGATCTTGAACACGGCTGAGAGGGCCGCCTGATCGAGACCGCCATTTATGCCGCCGACACCGATGGCACACAAGGCCCTGGAGAGTTCTTTGTACAGGAAATAGCACTGGGTTTGATCCCTGATGGCGGGATCGTGATACAGCGACTCAATGACGGGAATCACTTCCGGATGGATGGAACCGAGATCTTCCTTAATTCCCTCATTTAATCGCTTTGCGGCAAGATATTTTGCCGAGAAATCATAGTCTTTGCGGATCAGAATCTCTTTCAGTCCCGTGGTGTGGTTTGACCGTGTAAAGGCCGTCATTCTCTTACCGGTTCCAGTAGCTCAGAGGCTCGTTCAATGCATCCAAGAAGGTTTGCTTTCCAATCCACACTGTGGTATGAGTTCCTCAATTCCATAAAAACCGGACCCTGAAGAGATCTTTGAATGACCCGACACATTGATTATCGCCTCGCCAGGGAAAAGATGGTCAACACCCAACTGGTTCCCCGTGGCATCAAGGATGAACGGGTACTGACCGCCATGGGAACCGTCCCCAGGGATCGCTTCGTGGAGGATGCCCTCGTGGGGGAGGCCTATAACGATCATCCCCTCCCCATCGGCCAACAGCAAACCATCTCACAACCCTATATTGTGGCCCTCATGACCGAGGCCCTCGGATTGAAGGGGGAAGAGAGGGTCCTTGAAATCGGCACCGGGTGCGGATACCAAACCGCCGTCCTGGCCGAATTGGCCTACAAGGTGTTCACGGTGGAACGGATCCGTTCCCTCATGGTCAAAGCCCGCAAGATTCTGGCCGAGTTGAACTACCACAATGTATTGTTCAAGGCCTTTGACGGCACGCTGGGATGGGAGGAATACGCCCCTTATGATGCCGTCATCGTCACTGCCGGCGCACCCAATATCCCCCAGCCCCTCCTGGACCAGCTCAAAGAAGGCGGACGCATGGTCATCCCCGTCGGGAACCGGTTCAGCCAAGACCTCATCCAGGTCACCAAGCGAAAAGGCCATACCACCCAGAGAAGCCTCGGCGGGTGCCGCTTCGTGAACCTGGTGGGCGTGCACGGCTGGAAAGAGTAGCCCGACCCGCAACCAAATCAGTGGCCAGTGTCCCCGCTTGAGCGGGATCTTCGACAGGATTCAGGTTTCAGCAAACAGCCCCGTCGTTGCGGGAACACCCGAACACTGACACCTGAAACCGAATCAAAAGGCTTGATTTCAACAGCATATCTTCACTGTTTAGTGGTGAGCCGAGACGCTATTCTATGCCCAACGGCTGAATTGCTTTTTAATACGCGCATAGTCTGTAAGGGCCTTTATGGCCACGGCCGCACGCTTGGGTCCGGGAAATACGACAATCCCCCGGCCGAGCAACCCTTTGATTGAGGGCCCCTCTCGGTTACGAAAGGTGAAGCCCACAATCGGTTTAGGCTGACCAGTCGCGAGACGGGCGATACGGTCACAATACTGTGCGATAATTTTCTCACCTTCCCTTAACGCCTCATCCGGCGACATCCCCGAGTGTGTCAATGCCCTCCGGAGCAGCCCCAAGGGGGTGTTGAAATACATCATGAGGACATCGGTGTTATCATCCGATAGGAGGGCTTCAGGAATACGGCTGAAAAAGTCCTCTGGATTCTTGTTGAAGGTGAGGTCCACCGGGTTATGTACGCTCGCGGTATGGGGTACAAACGGGGCCAGTTTCTCGATGGTCCCTTGGGAGAGGCGGGGCAACTCGAGCCCTGCCCTGCCGCAGGCATCGGCAGCCGCTGCACCGGGTCCCCCGGAATGGGTCTGAATGAGCACCTTTTCTCCCTTGGGGAGTTGGAGAGACCCGAGGGCCCAGCACAAGTCAAACAATTCAGTAATCGAATTCGCCCGGATAATGCCGCTTTGTCGAAACAGCCCGTCGTATAATTCGTCGGGTCCGGCCATGGCTCCGGTGTGCGAAAATCCGGCCTTTTTCCCTGCCCCTGACCCGCCGATATAAAATGCCACAATCGGCTTATGGGGCACAATGGATCGGGCCGTGTCCATAAACGCCCGGCCCCTCTTGATGCCTTCGATGTATAGGGCGATGACCCTGGTGTGCGGACAGGCCCCCAGGTATTCCAGGCAATCCACCAGGTCGGTGGTGGCTTCGTTTCCCACGCTGAAGGCGGTGCTGAACCCGAGTTCCAGGCGAGCGAGGTAGTCAAAGAGCTGGGTGATCAGGCTTCCGCTCTGAGAGGCCAGGCCGATGAACCCGGGCCGACCCGCATAGGGAATAAACGTGGTATTGAGCTTGTGGTGGGGATTGGTCACGCCGAGGCAGTTGGGTCCCAATAGGGTCATATGATACTTTTTGGCAATGGCCTTCAGTTCCTCTTCCCTCTCCACCCCGTCACCGCCCACCTCTTTGAACCCTCCCGAAACGATCATCGCATGCCGGATCCCGCATCTGCCACACGCTTCTATGGTCTCGTTGACAATGCGAGTGGGAAGCACGACAAAGGCGACATCCGGTATTTCGGGAAGCGCGTCCACACTTTTGTAAGCCTTGAGACCCAGGACGGTCTTTTCTTTCGGATGAATCGGGTAAATGTGCCCCTCAAATCCCATGGCCTGAACGGATAAGAGCAGATTCGTTCCCATGGCGGTGATATGATTAGACGCCCCGAAAACAGCCATACTTCGGGGATTGGCAAGGGGATAGATCGAACTCTCCTTTATTGATTTCAGCATGTGTATCCTTTCACTCAAAAGGACGGGCATTGCGCCTCCCGTCCGCTTTTCTTTGGGCGCGCTCAAAAATAAGTTCGTCCCGCTGACGCGGGACTCAGATTTGGGACAGATTTGGTCGTCGCGATTGAGTGAAGCCACAGGAATAGCCCCGCCTGGGCGGGGTTTCGAGGACTCCACAATTGAGCGGCGGCCGAAAATGACCCGGGGCTGAAATGGGAAAATGTGAAGTTATTTTTGAGCGATCCCTTAGGGTGAGTGGAACATAGAATAGGCTTCGTCAGGTGTCAAGGACTAGTGTCGGGATCACCTGTTCTCCCGGCCTTTACCCGCTATGATGGCAGTGACCATTGACAAGGCGCTCGGTTTAGAGAATAATGGCGCGGTTTTCTCGCAAAGAATGAAAAGGGCTTTGCCCTTTTGCCACCTATTTCTCACTAAGGAGTCGGACATGTCATACCATTTGAGTGACGAGCAACAGATGCTCAAGGATACGGTTGCACGAATCGCCAAGGAACAAATCGCCCCGGGCGCAGAGAAGCGGGATGAGGCGGCCGAGTTTCCATGGGATATGGTGGAGGTTCTGAGGGAAAATGCCCTGTTCGGGGCCGACTTCCCTGAGAAATATGGGGGGTCCGAGATGGGGCTCTTTTCCCTCTGTCTCGTCATCGAAGAGATCGCCAAAGTCTGCGCGTCCACCTCCGTCGTCCTCCTGGTTCATGAACTGGGGACCACCCCCATCATGCTGGCCGGCAGTGACGAACAGAAAGGCAGGTACCTCCCCAAACTGGCCTCTGGCGAGCACTTGATTGCCTTCGGGCTGACCGAGCCCAATGCCGGATCCGATGTGTCCGGGCTGAAAACCAAGGCCACCCGTGAGGGGGACCACTTTATCCTCAACGGCACCAAGATGTTTATCTCCCATGCCGACGTGGCAAATGTGGTCTGTATTGCGGCAAAAACAGATCCCACCATTCCCGGGCACAAAGGGACCAGCATTTTCGTCGTGGATCGGGAAACACCGGGGTTCACCATCGGCAAACATGAAAATAAGATGGGGGTTCGCGCCTCCTCGACCGTGGAGATCATTCTTGAAGACGTGAAGGTCCCGGCCGGAAATGTGTTGGCCGGTGAGGGGAAAGGCTTTCCCATCATCATGAAAACCCTGGACCTTACGCGGGTCCCGGTGGCGGCCCAGGCCGTGGGAATCGCCCAGGGCGCACTGGACTATGCCGTGGCCTATACCAAGGAAAGGACCCAGTTCGGCAAACCGATCTTCTCCTTCCAGGGGCTTCAATGGATGATGGCGGACATGACCACACAGGTGGAGGCCGCGCGTCAAATGACCTACAAGGCCGCTTCCATCTTCGAAGGCGTGCCCAAAAATCTGGACCGTCTCTCCTCGGAGACCATCCGATATTCGGCCATGGCGAAATTGCTGGCCGGCGAAACCGCCATCAAGGTGACCACCGATGCCGTTCAGCTTCTGGGGGGGTACGGCTATATCAAGGAATACCCGGTGGAGCGCATGATGCGGGACGCAAAGATTACCCAGATTTATGAAGGCACGAGTCAAATCCAGAAGGTGGTGATCGCCAGTACGCTGTAACCCCGGGGGATATCTCGAATCCCATTCATCAAAGCGATTGACACGGCTCACTCGAGGGTGCTAAAAGCGTACTGTTTGGCAAACATTTTGCCGCAATCGCACGTCATCGGACCAGAACGACTTTAGATAACCAGGGAGGCACGGTGGAGATCCTGCTTCAGGTCATTGTTACGGGTCTGGCAACCGGTGGTCTGTATGGCCTCATCGCGCTCGGGTTTGTGCTCATCTATAAGGCCACCAGCGTACTGAATCTCGCCATGGGAGAATTCATGACCCTGGGTGCCTTTGTGTGCTTCACGGCCCTCACCCAGCTCAAGGCACCTTTTTATCTCTCCCTCCTGTTGACCCTTTTGGCAGCCGTCATCCTCGGCATTGTGGTTGAACGGCTTATTCTGAGGCCCCTCATCGGGGAACCGATCATATCCGTCATCATGGTGACCATCGGACTGGGGGTTATCCTCAAGGGCCTCATGTACATGGTCTGGACGCCCACCTTTCGAAACTTTCCTGAAATATTTCCTCCGGAGCCGCTTAACATCAGTTTTGCCGTGGTGCCGTCCGGACTCTGGTGGGGGTTTGTCTTCGCCGTCATCGGCACGGTTGTGTTCCTTCTGATCTTCAAGTTCTCACGAACCGGCGTGGCCATGAGGGCGGTGGCGAGCGATCAGCAGGCGGCCCTTTCCATGGGAATCAGTGTCCGATGGGTCTTTGCCCTGGCCTGGTGTTTCGGGGCCATGGCATCTGTTATCGGCGGCATTGTCATCGGAAATATCAGCGGTATCAGTGTCTATATGGGGGACATCGGCCTTAAAGTACTGGCCGTTATCATCCTGGGAGGACTCGACAGTATCGGCGGGGCGATCCTGGGCGGATTTTTGATCGGCGTTCTGGAAAATCTTACGGGCCTCTACATCGACCCCTTGGTGGGTGGTGGCGCCAAGAATGTCGCCCCTTTCTTCATACTCGTTTTCATACTCATGATTCGACCCTATGGCTTGTTCGGCAAGGAGATTATTGAGCGGGTGTGAATGGATTGGCGGTCGGTGATTGACGATTGATGATTGCTTTAAATAAGGAACAATAAGAAACCGCAATAGAACCCTTATCACCTCATGCGCTGCGGAGACTTTAAAGAGACCTACATCAAGGACGAGGCGATTTTTCAGTCGCTCTTTGTAAAATTCTGGCTTTTTCTCTTCTTTGTCTTTCTCTTCCTGTTTCCCTTCATTGCCAATGCCTATATGCTGTATGTGGCCAATATGATCGGGTTTGCCATCATCGGGGCCATCGGTCTCAATCTTCTGACCGGATTTACCGGCCAGATCTCACTCGGCCATGCGGCCTTTCTGGGCGTGGGAGCGTATACTTCCGCCATTTTAGTCACCCGCCTCGGGTTCTCGTTCTGGCTGTCCCTACCGTGCGCGGGTCTCGTTTCCGCACTCGCAGGAATGTTCATCGGCATTCCCTCCCTCCGCGTCAAAGGACTCTATCTCTGCATCGCCACGCTTGCGGCCCAGTTCATTTTTGAGTTCATCTTCGTTCACTGGGAATCCGTAACCAAAGGCATCACCGGTATTCATATTCCCCCGCCCACCATCGGCAACTTTGCCTTTGGTTACGGATTCCCAGTGAACGAAGATGAACTCAAAAATGAACTGGGCCGCAAGCGTGGCGATGCAGAGATAGAGTCCTTTGACGCGGAGGGAGGGAATGCCGATGAAC